>DASYWL010000228.1:0-22465 GCA_035936055.1 Thermomicrobiales bacterium | reverse complement strand
CAGACGCCATTCGGGGAGCCCAGCGCGCCGATCCTGCAGGGCATGCTCGGTGCACTCGACCTCTGCTTCTTGCCACGCCACGGCAAGGGCCACGCCCACAACCCGAGTGAGGTGCCGTACCGCGCCAACGTCTATGCCCTGCGCGCGCTGGGTGTAACGCATCTGATTAGCATTAGCGCGATCGGCAGCCTCAAGGAGCACCTGCCCCCGGGCACGATGGTGCTGCCCGACCAGATCATCGACCGCACCGTGCAGCGCGCTCGTACCTTTTTCGAGGGCGGCGTTGTCGCGCACGTCTCCATGGCGGATCCCTTCTGCGCGTCGTTCCAGGGTCGCATCGCGGAGGCAGCAGCCAGCGTCGAAGTCGACTTTCATCGTGGGGGTGCCTATGTTTGCATTGAGGGACCGCAGTTCTCGACTCGCGCCGAGTCACAGCTCTACCGTAGCTGGAACGCCGACGTCATCGGCATGACCGCGATGCCCGAGGCACGACTCGCCCGCGAGTCCGGACTCTGCTACGCCATCGTCGCGACCGTGACGGACTACGACGTCTGGCACGAGTCGGAGGAGGATGTCTCGGTCGAAGCGGTGCTGCAGATACTCAGAACCAATGTAGAGCACGGCAAGCAGCTGGTGACTGACCTCACCGGCAAACCGCTTCCAGAGTGCGAAGATGGATGCGCAGCTGCACCCGTGAATGCGTTCGCCACCCACCCCGAGACGATCCCCGTCAACCGACGAGCGGTGGTCGACCTGCTGACCTCTCGCGGCAGGGAAAATACTGCCTGAGATGACCGGCCGGTTTCGTCCCACCTTTCGAGCAACCGAGTTCGGCCTGCTCCTGCTCGTCGCGATCGTCGCGGTGATCGGCGTCGGCATGATCGTGCTTGTCCCGCAGGCTCAACTTGACTGGTCATGGTCGGAGATCTGGGTCGGGCTGGTCTTTGCCGCCGCGGTACTGCTGGCGAGTCTCTCGCTTGGCATCCGCGGCTTCCGCGGCGACCAGACCGTGCTGCCCATTACGGCGATGATCTCGTTGATCGGCCTGCTCATGATCCAGCGGCTCCACCCGGATCTCGCAGCTATCAGCGACGCCTATGCGTCCCTTGCTCAACGCCATCTGATATACCTGGCCGCCGGTCTCGCCATCATGTGGCTGATCGTGATGCTGCTCGGCCCGGTCGGCCTCGTCCGCTGGCTCCAACGCTACCGCTACCTCATCCTCCTCGCCGCGATCGCGCTGCAGGTATCGACATTCTTCATCGGCACCGAGGTGTATGGCGCCAAGCTCTGGATCGAGGTCGGGCCGATCCAGATACAGCCGTCGGAGATCGTCAAGCTGGCCCTGGTGGCCTTCCTGGCGAGCTACTTGGACGAAAACAGGGATCTGCTCGCCGCCTCGTGGCGCGTCGGGCCGCTCGAGCTCCCGCCGATCCCCTACCTGATCCCGATGGGCATCATGTGGGCTGTGTCGCTGCTCACCCTCGTGGTGCTGAACGACCTCGGCTCGGCGCTGCTCTTCTTCGGCATCTTCCTCGTCATGCTCTACATCGCCACCGGTGGCATGGTCTACGTCGCTGCGGGACTCATGTCATTCGCGGGAGCGGTCTACCTGGCATGGCTCGTCTTCGACCGCATCGCACTCCGCGTCCAGAATTGGCTCAACCCGTGGGCAGATCCGCTCGGCGTCGGCTTCCAGCCGGTCCACTCCGATTACGCCCTCGCCACCGGCGGCATCTTCGGCGTGGGACTTGGCTATGGCTCACCGACCTACATCCCCGAAGTCCAAACGGATTACATTTTCTCCGCGATCGGCGAGGAAATGGGCCTGCTCGGCGCACTGGCGGTCATCTGCCTCTATCTCGTCTTCGTCGTGCGAGGGTTCACCATCGCCATGCGGGCGCGTGACGGGTACGTTCAGCTGTTCGCCGCGGGCCTCAGTTCGATCATCGCCGTGCAGACGATCATCATCGTCGGCGGGGTGACGCGCATCATTCCGCTCACCGGCATCACCCTGCCGCTCGTCTCCTATGGCGGCTCCGCCCTACTGACCAACTTCGCGCTCGCTGGAATGCTGCTCTACGCTTCCGGCCTGCCCAGGCGACTCTGACACCAGCACCGCCCAGAGGTATGTCCATGCCTGTTTTCGTTCGCATTCTCGCCGCCCTTGCAAGCATCAGCCTGCTCGGCTGGGGCCTCTACACGATCGACGATGTCTCCGACGCCCGATGGCTCTCGATCCTCGGCGTGGCGTGGCTCCTGCTGCTCGCCGCGACCTACGTGCAACTGCCGGCGATGCCGGAGATCCCGCGGTCACTGATCCGAGTGGCGCTCGTCTTCGCCACCGTGATCGCCATCATCTCCGTCCAGCTGATCCGCATCCAGGTTATCCAGCAGGACGAGATCGCGTTTCGCACGGCAATCTCCGCAGACGGCTCCGATGCCCTCGCCAACCCGCGCGTCGTGCTGACCCCGCTCGAGACCGCCCGCGGCGAGATCGTCGACCGCGATGACGAGGTGATTGCCAGCACCATCCAGGAGGGCGACCTCTACTACCGCATCTGGCCGGACCCGGCCACCGCCTACGTGGCTGGCTACTTCTCCCCCTTCCTGGTGGCGTCCGCCGGGCTCGAGGCGACCTACGCCGACGTACTCGCCGGCCAGACGAAGAACGACCCGGTCCGCCGGCTCTTCAACAACCTGCTTCACCAGCCACAGGTTGGCTCAGACCTGCGCCTGACACTCGACAGCGATCTCCAGCGGGCCGCCCACGAGATGCTCGGTGGGCAGGACGGCGCGGTGGTCGTCGTCGACGTCGATACCGGCGACGTGCTGGTGCTGGCCAGCAACCCCAACTACGACCCAAACCAGCTCTTCACGACCTCACCGTCGGAGAATCCGATGGCACAGTCCTACTGGGATGCGCTTGTCGGCGATCCAAACACACCGCTCGTCAGCCGCGCCACCATCGGCCTGTTCACGCCAGGTTCAACGTTCAAGACCGTCACAGCCGCCATCGCCCTTGAGCGCGGCTATGCAGAGCCGGACACCGTCTACGAAGACGACGGCGACATTGAGATTGACGGCCGGGTGCTGGTCGAGGCAAACCGCCCGGACGAATCGAGGACGGAATGGACCCTCCGCGAGGGGCTGATGTGGTCACTCAACGTGGTGCTGGCACAGGTCGGCCTCCAGATCGGCGGCGACACCTTCTGGGAAGATGCCCAGAAGTTCGGCTTCGGCGAGGAGATCCCGTTCGCCCTCCCGACCTCCATCAGCCAGCTTGCATCCAGTGAGGCATTTCTCGACTCGCGCAACGCCGTCGCCGATACCGGCTTCGGTCAGGGCCAGATTCAGGTGACACCGCTGCACATGGCGCTGATCACCGCCGCCTATGCCAACAATGGCGTGATGATGGAGCCCCGGCTGGTAGATCAGATCATCGCGCCGAGCGGCGGCGTGGTCGAAACTCTGCCGGCGAGAGAGTGGCTCACCCCGATTTCGGCCGAGACCGCCATCGAGGTACGGAGCATGATGATCGATACAGTCGCGTCCGGCTCGGCGCAGTTGGCCCAGGTCCCCGACTACACCATGGGTGGCAAGACCGGAACGGCCGAGACGAGCGGCGAGGCTCCTCACTCATGGTTTATCGGCTTCATCGGCGATACAGATAGCGAGCCCCGCTACGCGGTCGCCGTGGTACTCGAAGAGGGGGGCACGGGGCTCTCCGGACCAATCGGGATGGGCCGCGACATGCTGGTGCAGGCGATGCAGCAAATGCCTTCGGAATAGGACCACGCGCACTACGGAAACGATGGAGAATCCCCATGAAAACTGGTAAAATAGAAGGGCAGCGGAGGGTAGCAGCCTTGCGAGCCAAGGCTCGTCGGCTCCAGTTTTCGCGCCGTGTCGACGCCGCGCTGAGATACCTGCCGGAGCAATACCGGCAGTACCTCGACAATGTTGCGATCGTCGTCGAAGACGAGCCACCCGCTGCCAGTCCCGCCGGCGAGAGCGAAGAGCTCTTCGGCCTGTACCACGGCATTCCCCGCAGCCAGCGCTACGGCGGGTACTCGATGGTCGTTCCGGACCAGATTACCGTCTTCCGGGGCCCGCTCACCCGTGCGTTCGGCATCGGACCGGAGTTGGATGAGGAAATTCGGATTACCGTCCTGCACGAACTCGGGCACCATCTCGGGTTCGACGAGGACGGCCTGGATCAGATGGGATTAGCGTGATTCAACGACTCTCTCCCAGCGCTGGACAGAAGATCCGCGAGGCTTCGCGGAACATTTCCGGCGTGACCGAGACCGTTGCATCCGGCCTGTCTGTACCGCTCTCACGGCCATGGTTGCTGGTGCTCCCGATCCTGCTCGATGTCCTGCTCCTCGTCGGCATGCAAATTCCGATCACGCGGCTCATTACACCGCTTGCTGACGAGATGGAAGCGATTGGTGGGGAGAACGGCGATCTGGCCGCGGAGCAGTTCCGTGAGGTGGGCGAAACCTTTTGGCTCAACGATGTCATGGGCAGCCTGCTGCCTTCCGTGTTCGCCGGGTTGTCGCACGACAACCTGTTCAACGTGATGATGGCGGTCTTCACGCCCGGACTTGCCGATGGCGTCGACCGAGGCGACCTCGCCGACACATGGCTGGCGGCAACGGGAGCTGTGCGAGACCCTGGATCAATCTGGTCGATCTTGGGTCTCGGTTTGCTCTTCTTCCTCGTCTCGACCCTGCTGACTGTCGGGTGGCGGGTGCCGCTGGCCCTGTTGGTCGCTGGGCGGACAATGCGGCCGATCGAGGTGGCGCGCTACGTAGCGCGTTCCTGGCTGCGCTTTCTGGGCCTGATCGGGCTCATGATCGTCGGCGCGATGGTGGTGATTGCCCCGGTCATGATTGGCGCCGGGGTACTGCTGCTAATGCAGGTCAACCTGGCGGCGCTGATCTCGCTTTTCCTGGTGTTGCTGGGAAGTCTCATCGCGATTTACACCCGGTTCGTGCTCGAATCGATTGTCGTCAATGATATCGGGCCACTGCGTGCCCTTCGACGATCGGCACGCCTCGCACATCACTTTTTCGGACCGACTGTTCGGTTCTCGATCGCCGTCATGCTGATCGCGGTGGGCGCCCTCCGCCTGTGGGACACGATGGCCTCCTCGGTGCCGGGCCTGCCGATCGCAATTCTGGTCAACAGTTTTCTCGGAACGGGCATCGCGATCGCTACCATGATGTTCTATTACGATCGCGATCGCATCATTCGGAAGTTCGAGACCGCTCCCGGCTCAAAGTAATACCATCGCACGTCGCTCTAGCGGTCAGGCCCCGACGGGCCAAGAAGGAGATGCCGGAATGGCAACCCAAGTCAAGGAAGCACTCAACGAAACCGCATATGACGCAAGCCAGATCCAGGTCCTGGAAGGCCTGGAAGGTGTGCGCCGGCGTCCCGGCATGTACATCGGCGATACGGACCAGCGCGGCCTGCACCATCTGATCCGCGAGATCGTGGACAACTCGGTCGACGAGGCTCTGGCGGGGCACGCTGACCACATCGTCTGCACCATCGGCGCGGATGGCGTGATCACCGTGGTCGACAACGGCCGCGGCATCCCGGTGGATACGCATACCAAGTCCGGCAAGTCCGCGCTGGAGCTGATCATGACCCACCTGCACGCGGGCGGGAAGTTCGGCGGCGGCGGGTACAAGGTCTCCGGCGGCCTGCACGGCGTGGGCGCCTCTGTGGTCAACGCGCTCTCCGAGTGGACGACCGTCGAGGTCCGAAAGAAGGGCGACCCGAACGTTTACAAGCAGGAGTACAGCCGCGGCAAGCCGACTACCAAGGTACAGGTCATCGGCAAAGACACAAAGAGCTCGCACGGCACCACCACCCACTTCCTCGCGGACACCCAGATCTTCATGAGCGGGCTCAACTACCAGTTCGACGCGATCGCTCAGTGGTTCCGCGAGACAGCCTACCTCACCCGCGGGCTCAAGCTGACGCTGAAGGATGAGCGCACCGACAAGGAGATGTCCTTCTACTTCGAGGGCGGCATCAACTCCTTCGTTCGGCACCTGAACCGGTCGAAGCAGCCGCTGCACGACCGACCGTTTTCCGTACATCGCGAGATCGAGACGCCTCAGGGTGTCGTCGATGTCGAGGTCGCGTTGCAGTACAACAATTCGTTCGGCGAGACGACCTACACCTACGCCAATAACATTCACACCATCGAGGGCGGCACCCACTTCACCGGCTTCAAGACCGCATTGACGCGGACCATCAACGACTACGCGAGGCGCAACGGCTTCCTCAAGAACAACGACGACTCGCTCTCCGGTGACGATGTTCGCGAGGGTTTGACCGCAATCGTCTCGGTGAAGATCGAGGACCCGCAGTTCGAGGGCCAGACCAAGGGCAAGCTGGGCAACGCCGAGGTGGCGGGGGCGGTCCAGAGCGTCGTCAACGAGTCGTTCGGCGCGTTCCTGGAGGAAAACCCGCAGGTCTCCCGCCGTGTGATCGAGAAGTGCCTCAACGCTGCTCGCGCACGAGAGGCGGCTCGAAAGGCGCGGGAGCTCGTGCAGCGCAAGGGCGGGCTGGACAACTTCAGTCTCCCCGGCAAGCTTGCCGACTGCTCGGAGCGTGACCCATCGAGGTCCGAGCTCTACATCGTCGAGGGAGACTCGGCCGGCGGCTCGGCCAAGCAGGGCCGCGAGCGACGTTTCCAGGCAATCCTGCCGCTGCGGGGCAAGATCCTCAATGTCGAGAAGGCCCGGCTGGACAAGATGCTGCAGAACAACGAGATCCGGACCATCATCACAGCGCTCGGTACCTCGGTGGGTGAGCAGTTCGACATCTCGAAGCTGCGGTACCACCGCATCATCATCATGACGGACGCCGATGTCGACGGTGCGCACATCCGCACGTTGCTGCTGACGTTCTTCTACCGGCACCTGGAGCCACTGATCCGCGACGGCTTTGTCTACATCGCCCAGCCGCCGCTCTACAAGGTCGGGCGCGGCAACAGCGAGGAGTGGGTCTTCTCCGACCGTGAGCTCGAGCAGGTGCTCAAGGATCGCGGTGAGAACCGCGAGGTGCAGCGCTACAAGGGTCTCGGTGAGATGAACCCGGAGCAGCTCTGGGAGACCACCATGGATCCAACGAAGCGCACCCTGAAGCAGGTGACGATCGAGGACGGCCAGGCGGCCGACGAGACGTTCGATATGCTGATGGGCGCCGCGGTTCCGCCGCGCCGCAAGTACATCCAGGCACACGCGCAGGACGTCCAGAACCTCGACATCTAGCCGCCACAGCACGAGGGGGAGCGCCGCGCCATGCCTACCGAACCGGCCATCATCGCTGTCGACGCCATGGGCGGTGACCATGGTCCGACGGTCGTGGTCGGCGGAGCCGTCGCCGCTGCAAGGCGCTTCAGCGTCGGCATCCGGCTCTACGGCGACAAGTCCGCGCTCGATATCGCGCTGGGCCAACACGATCTCGCCGGGCTGCATGTCGAACCGGTCCCGACGGTCGACACGATCGGCATGGACGAGCATCCGACGCAGGCGGTCCGGCGCAAACCGGAGAGCAGCCTGATGCGCTCAATCAGGGCGGTGCAGGATGGGGAAGCCGGTGCGATGGTTTCGGCCGGCAACAGCGGCGCTGTCATGGCTGGCGCGCTGATGAACCTGGGGCGCGTCAAGGGCATTGATCGCCCCGCCATCGCCTCGCACATGCCGTCCAAGGCGGGGCGGGCACTGGTGCTCGACCTCGGCGCCGTGACTGACCCCAAACCGGCGCACATGGTCCAGTTCGCAATCATGGGACAAACCTACGCCCGCTACGTGCTCAGTGTGCCCGAGCCAACAATTGGCCTCCTGAGCAATGGCGAGGAAGGCAGCAAGGGTAACCAGTTGACCGTGAGAGTTCACGAGTTGCTGCAGCAGACACCCGGCATCGACTTCCACGGGAACGTTGAAGGCAAGGACATCATGCTCGGCACGACGGACATCGTGGTAGCCGACGGGTTCACCGGCAACATCGCCCTCAAGACCGCTGAGGGCACTGCGGCCTTTCTCCTCGACGCCCTCAAGAGCGAGCTAAGGGCCAGCCCCTTCCGCAAGCTTGGAGCGGCGATGCTCAAACCGGCATTTCGGGAGGTCGCCAGGCGGCTCGACTACGCGGAGATCGGCGGCGCCCCCCTGCTCGGCGTGGATGGCAACACCATCATCGCGCATGGCCGGTCCAATGCGCTGGCCGTTGAAAACGCGATCGGTGTCGCCCTTCGCAGCATCGAACAGCAACTCCCGTCCCGTATCGCCGAGCGCGTCTCCGAGATTTCCGAGCAGGCTCAAACAGCCCAAGAGGCGTAGATTCGACTCCCCTACCCCGCTGGTGCCGGCAACCTAGCGCCTTCAACGCGGCGTTGCGCCGACCGATAGCCCTGGGCCGACATCGCTACCCCGTCTTTATTCATGACGACAGCCCACAAACCGCCGTTACAGGCTCACGTTGTATCCACCGCCACGCGAATAATCGCCTCGATGCCTCTCAATGGAGCAACCACAGCGGCCCGGGCGGTTTCCCGGGCCGCTGTTGCTCGATTTCACGCTCGAAAGCTACCCAAGGGTGGCACCCTGCGCGCTCTCCACAGAGCGCTTCAGCTGGGTGCCGGCGCGGAAGACCGGGGCCTTCTTCGCGGCGATCGTCATGGCCTCACCCGTCTGAGGGTTACGACCCTCACGAGCTGAGCGCTCGACGACCTTGAAGGAGCCAAAGCCGCTCACGGTGACGTCCCTGCCATTCGCCAAGCTGCGTTCGATCACCGAAAAAACCGCATTCACGGCATTGCCGGCCTCGGACTCGCTCCTGCCGAGTTCTTCCGCCACTGCCTTGATGAGGTCTTGCTTGCGCAGTGCCTTTGCAGTCTCTTGGTTTTCCATATTACGCCCTTCCTTTCTGCGAGCGAGCGATCAGCGATCACTCCCGCCCAGTATCCGGATTGTCTGTCCAACAATCACGGATAGTACCGAAACTACAGCCCCCTGTCGACACCCGGCAGAGATCACCGTTCGTACGCGCCCTGCCGTTGGGCTTCGAATAGCAAGACCGAGGCCGCGACCCCCGCGTTCAGACTTTCCATGCCGCCTCGCATCGGAATTCTGACCCGGTGTGTCTCGAGCGTCTCCAACTCCGCTGAGAGCGGCTCGGTCTCGCCGCCAATGATGAGCGCTGCCGCGGAGCGCCAGTCCCGAGCATGGTAGGGCTCGAGGGCCGACGCGTCGGCACAGACTACATCATGGATGGTTTCCCGCAGGAACGATGCCGCATCTTCCCCAAAAGCGCCGATACGAAGGCGAAAATGAGCTCCCATTCCTGCCCGAACGACCTTGGGCGACCACGAGTCCGTGGTAGCAGGGGTGGTAAGCACGATCTCGGCACCAGCCGCTGCAGCCGAGCGCAACGCGGTTCCGACATTGCCGGGGTCGCGCAGGCGGTCAAGGACCAGGACCGGCCCAACTGCGCGACGCAGATCGTCAATACCAGCAGGAACTGGCAGGTCGCAGACAGCCGCTACTCCCTGAGCGTGCTCAACCCCGCTGGCAGCTTCGAACACCTTCCGGTCCACGCGCCGGACCTTCGAGGCGTCGAGACCGAACTCCCGCCACCAGCCAGACGGCACGTCCTCGCGCACGAGGAGGAGGCGCACGGTGTCAGGCGCCATGCGAAGCGCTTCCTCCGCCAGGCGACGCCCCTCAACAAGAAACGCTCGCTCGGCTTGCCGGTATCTCCGGCGCTCGAGCGAGCGCATCATCCTGATTGCCGGGTTGGCAGCGCTCGTGATGATTATCGGCTCCGAAGAGCGATCCGATGACACGAACGCGTCGTGCTACGCCTGAGCCGGCAGGGCTTGGCGAGCAGCGTCGACAACCGCCGTAAAGGCTTCCTCGTCGCGCACCGCGAGATCGGCGAGCATCTTGCGGTCGATCTCGATGCCGGCCAGCGACAGGCCGTGGATCAGCCGTGAGTACTGCAGACCGTTGGCTCGGCTGGCGGCGTTGATCCGCTGCACCCAAAGCCGGCGCATGTCGCGCTTGCGATTGCGACGGTCCCGGTACTGGTATGCCAGCGAGCGCATGAGCGATTCATGGGCCCGCTTGTACAGTCGATTGTTCGTTCCGCGGTGACCCTTCACCTGCTGCAACACCTTGCGATGCCGGCGGTGACTGGTCACACCACGCTTGATACGTGCCATGTGGCAGTGTCCTCCGTCTCTCCCGTGAACCGGGACCTACTTGAGCCCATTCGGGAGCATCCGCCGGACGCGCTTCTCGTTGCTCTCGTGCATCTCGAACATCTTGTCGAACTGCCGCTTCACACGAGGCGCCTTCTTCCGGCGACGGTGACTCTTCATGCCTTTGGCCTGCATGATCTTGCCGGTGCCCGTGATCTTGAAGCGCCGCTTCGCCCCCTTGTGGGTCTTCAACTTGCCTCGATTCGCCATCGGTAATACTCCCTACCTACTTATCCTTGTCGTCACCCTTTGAGCGTGTCGGAGCCATGTACATGGTCATGGAGCGCCCTTCCATGCGGGCACCTTGCTCGACGACACCGACCTCGCCGAGTTGATCGGCAAGCTTCTGCAACAGGTCCCGGCCCAGTTCAGGGTGAGTGATCGACCGACCGCGGAACAGCACCGAAAGCTTCACCTTGTCACCGGACTTGAGGAACCGCTCTGCCTGGCGACCCTTGGTCTCGAGATCGTGCTCGCCGATCTTCGGCTCCACACGGACCTCCTTGACCTTGGTCACATGCTGACTCTTCCGGTTCTCTCGGTCACGGCGGCTCTGCTCGTACCGGTACTTGCCGTAATCCATCAGTCGACATACCGGCGGATTGGCGTTGGCGCCAACCTCGACGAGGTCGAGTCCTCGTTCGCGGGCGATCATCAGCGCTTCGCGCGTCGGAATGATTCCGATCTGCTGCCCTTCTTCGTCAATCAGTCGAACTTCGCGTACCCGAATGCGATCATTCACGCGGGTCTGAGCTGGTCTGGAAATAACTTGCCTCCCGAGGATGTCACGTGTCCACAAGACACGACGAACTGCGGTGACGTTGCCCCGTCACCGCGTTGTCAGCGACACAGAACGAATTTTACCATCGACACGCGCGAAGTTCCAACCACCCCCCCACCGTCAGATCCCGCGCGGCACCTTTCACGACGTTCGAGCCAACACCTGGCGAGCTTCCGCCTCGTCGCGCCGAAGCTGCGCAATCAATTCGTCCACGGTAGGAAAATCAGCATCCGGCCGCAGACGCTTGACGAAATCGACACTCAATATCCGGCCGTAGAGATCACCATCGAAGTCAAGCACGTGCGTCTCGATGAAGCGACGACCGGTGTTCAGTGCCGGCCGGGTACCGATGTACGTCATGGAGTGCCGCGCGTGCTCCTCGCCTGGAAGCCAGGAGAGCGTCGCGTAAATACCGTCCGCGAGCTGCACCATGTCCTCGGCGGGCAGCATGTTTGCTGTGGGATAGCCGATCTGCCGGCCGACCTGGGCACCGCGGACCACTTCGCCCTCAGCGCGGAACCAGCGTCCCAGCAGAGACGCTGCCAGTGTTGCATCGCCCCGCTGGATCGCTCGGCGAATTTCGCTGCTGGCAACGACGCCGTGGAGATCCTCAATGCGGGGAATCGCCTCGAAGCGCATCCCCCGCTTCGCTGCGATGTGGTTCAGCACGTCAACCGTGCCCTGGCGCTTGTGCCCGAGCGCAAAGCCCTCGCCGGTGTAGAGCTCGGCCACGCGCGCGTCGTTCGCGAGCACGTCCATGAAGGCCTCGGCGGTGACACACGACAACTCGGGTGTGAAGGGCAGCACGATGATCTCTCCCGCGCCGGCGGCCTCCAGCTGGCGCAGCTTCTCGCCTAGCGGAGCGATTGCTCCCGGAAACCGCTCCGGCCGCAGCACGGCCGCAGGCACCGGATCGAAGGTGATTACCGTCAGGGGAACCTTGGCCTCGCGGGCGCGTGAGGCAGCGTATTCGATAAGCGCCTGGTGACCGCGGTGGACACCGTCGAATGTGCCGATGGTTGCCACCCGCAACCGGCCAACGGGTTGTCGCAACAGTTCCAGCGGATCCGCCGTCATGCTCACTCGCTTCTCGCTCGTACGACCCGCTTCGGGTGGATCCGGACACCGTCATCGTCGCGGAGACCGATCCCTGTCCACTCCCGCCGGGAATCATACACGCGAACGACCGGCGTCATTGCCAGCCGTTCGATGGGCAGGCCATTGAACCACCGCCGCTCCTCCCCCTCGTCGAGAATCAGCAGGTCGGCGTCCGGCAAGACCGCGTCCGGATGCAACGAGACCATAGGCCACCCCCAGCAATCAAGGCTCGCCTCGAGATCGTGGATCGAGAGCGCCTGGCGTAGCCCGAACATGCCAGCCTTGGTGCGAGTAAGACGGGAGAGCATCGCTCCGGAGCCGACCGCCTCACCGAGGTCGCGGGCGATCGTGCGAATGTACGTCCCGGCCGAGCAGGAAACCCGGATCGTCGCTGCGGGGTGCTCCCATTCCAGTAACTCGATATCGTGGACGTACACGCGACGGACCGGCACGTCGATGTCGCCCCCGCTGCGGGCGACATCGTAGAGCTTGCGACCGCCGACCTTGATCGCGGAGTGCATCGGCGGCACCTGGCCGATCTCACCCCGAAATCGATCCAGCGCCGCCCGGACCCCCGCCTCGGTGACATGGTCTGCTGCGGGCTGGGCCAGGAGCCGCCCGTCGCGGTCACCAGAATCCGTGACCACGCCAAACCGGACGGTGGCGATATAGGTCTTGTCTGTGTCCTCGATGAACGGCAGGAGTTTGGTCGCATGGCCTACGGCCACAGGAAGCACGCCGGTCGCCGCCGGGTCGAGCGTGCCGGTATGCCCGACCTGTCGCTCGCCCATGACACGCCTGACGCGCCCGACGACGTCGTGGCTGGTCCACTTGGCGGGCTTGTCAATCACCAGAAAGCCGCTTTGGTGCGGCGGCGTCCGCTTGCGGGCCATTTCGCTCAGGCGTGCTCCTGGGCGAGTCTGCCGACCACCTCGACGAAGGCGCGCTTCTCTTCCTCGCCCCCCTCGATTTGCACGCCAGCAGCGCGCGGATGCCCTCCGCCGCCGAACTCGGCGGCGAGCTCCGCGACGTCAACACCGCTCGGCAAACTCCGGAGGCTGACGCGCCAACCCTTGTCATTGGCGTACAGCAGCGCAGCCGCGTGGGTGCCCTCGGTGCCGACGAGGAAGTTGACCATTCCCTCGGCCTCGGAGGCGTCGGCACCACACCGATCTAGCGTCTCCTTCGTCAACTCGGTCCAGATCAGGCCGCCCGTGTACTGCACATTCCGCAGTGCCTTCTCCCAGAGGCAGACGGACGACCGCGGCTTGATACGGAAGAGCGCGTCGACGATCTGGCTTGGGTCGCCCCCGGCATCCACGAGATCTGCAGAAGTCCGCAGCGTTCGGGAAGTTGTCGAGTCGGTCCGGAGGCCGAGCGTGTCGCCGTAGATGCCCGCAAGCAGGTTCTGGGCAATATCGCGGTTGAGCTCGGTGCCCCACTCCATCAGCAGGTCGGCGACGATCTCGGCAGCCGCCGCCGCACTGGGCTCCACGATGTTGGCCTTGCCGTACCGGTCATTGGTGACATGGTGATCGATGTTGACAATCGGCACATCGTTGCCGGACACGCGCTCCGGATCGTCGCCGTAGAAGTCGCCAAGCCTGCGCTTGTCCGAGGCATCGACCAGGCACAGTACGTCGTAGTCGGGCAGGTCGTCCTTACCATAGACCAGCACCTCATCGATGCCGGGCAGGAACCGGAGCGACCGCGGCAACTGCCCATCCGACACCACCGGAACGAGCTCCACGCCGAGTTGGGCCAGCCCGAGGCGCAGCGCTATCGCGGACGACAGACCATCAGCGTCGACGTTCTGATGGGTCGGCGCTACCACACGGGACGCGCCGCGGAGGAGCTCCAGCGCGTCCTCCGCAGCTTGGCGGTCGAGTCGCCACAACGCACCGGTCATGAATGCTCCTGTTCACTGGAAGCCTCGGTCGCAGGTTCACGGCTCGCCCGGGCAGCATCCTGACGCTCGATCTCTCGGAGCGTTTCGGTAATGCGCTGGGCGTACTCCATGGAGCGGTCGCTTCGAAACTCAAGGAACGGGATCTGCCGCATGCGCAGCCGGGGCTTCAAATGGTGCCGAATGAACGATGCCGCGGAGCGGAGCGCATCCATCGTTCCCTCGCGCTCCTCCTCGTGGAGCACGCTCACGTAGACACGAGCCTGGCGGAGATCGGGTGTCACGTCGACTTCGGTGATGCTCATGAAGCCGATGCGCGGATCTTTGACATCCTTGCGAATGATGTCGGTGAGCTCCTCCTTGAGCAGCTCACCGACCTGGCGTGTTCGTCGTGTCACGATTCATTCCACCTCTACTTCACGACGTGGTGGATGCAGCGAAGGGACGCGTTCCCGCTAGGTGCGGGCAACCTCTTCGCGGTGGAAGAACTCAATCTGGTCACCGACCTGGATGTCGTTGAACCCCTCGAGCCCGAGTCCACACTCGTACCCCGCCGAAACCTCACGGACATCGTCCTTGAACCGCTTGAGCGAGGAGAGTCCACCCTCGAAGACCACGGTACCACTCCGAAGCACACGGGCCCGGGAATTTCGGTTGATCCTGCCGTCGAGAACGTAGAGTCCGGCCACGACATCGTTGTTCGGGAGCTTGAAGGTCTCCCGGACCTCAGCGTAGCCGTCGGTGACGTCCTCGAACACCGGGGCCAGCAGGCCGGTCATCGCCTGCTTCACCTCGTCGATCAACTGGTAAATGATCGTGTAGTAGCGAACATCCACTCCGGCCACGTCTGCAGCGCGCTTCGCGGCAGCGTCGGGCCGGACGTTGAAACCGATGACGATGCTGTTCGTCGTCGAGGCGAGGTTGATGTCCGACTCCGAGATGGCGCCGGTACTCGCGTACTGGATCGAGAGCGTCACCCCCGCGTCTGTCTCCTCATTGAGCTTGAGCAGCGAGCCCTGGATAGCGCCGAGCGAACCTTGCACATCCGCCTTAACGATCACCCGGAGCTCTGCAGTGGTACCCTCCTGAACCTGATCGTAGAGCTCGGTCAGCTTCAGCGGCCGGTTCTCGGTCAGAGACTCCACGCGACGCTGCGCCTGGCGCTGCTCGGCGAGCTGGCGGGCGGCCTTCTCATCTTCGAACGCCATGAAGGTGTCGCCGGCCTCTGGAACCTCCATGAGTCCCAGCACCTCGACCGGTGCACTCGGACCGGCTCGCCGGATGCGCTTGCCACGATCGTCGAACATTGCCTTGATGCGGCCCCACGTGCTTCCCGCAACGATGACGTCACGCAGATTCAGCGTGCCGCTCTGCACGAGCAGTGTGGTCACCGGCCCACGGCTGGACTCCACGCGAGCCTCGACCACCACGCCTGTGGCGATCTTGTCCGGGTTCGCCTTCAACTCGTTGACATCGGCGACCAGCAGGAGGACCTCAAGCAGATCGTCGATGCCGAGTCCTTCCAGCGCGGAAACCTCGACGAACGGGATGTCGCCGCCCCACTCTTCGGGCATGACCTCCAGTTCGGAGAGTTGCTGCTTGACGCGGTCCGGATTGGCCGCAGGCAGATCGATCTTGTTGACCGCCACCACCGTCGGCACGTTCGCGCTCTTGATGTGTGCGATCGCCTCACGGGTGGTGGGCATCACGCCGTCGTCGGCAGCGACCACCAGCACGGCAATGTCCGTTGCCTGGGCACCTCGGGCACGCATGGCCGTAAACGCCTGGTGACCCGGGGTATCAAGGAAGGTCAACTTCCGGCCCTGCGTCTCGACTTGGTAGGCACCGATGTGCTGGGTGATGCCGCCGGCCTCGCCCTCGGCGACCTTGGTGCTCCGGATCGTGTCCAGCAGCTTGGTCTTGCCGTGGTCGACGTGCCCCATGATCGTGATCACCGGCGGACGCGCCCTGGCGTCCGGATCCTGCTCGCTCTCGAGCCGCCGAGCCTCGAAATCGGCCACAGCCGACCGCGTCCCGGACTCCTCCTCAAGGGTTTCCCAGCCGAGCTCAGTTGCGACCTTGGCAGCTGTATCGTAGTCGATCTGCTGGTTGAGGCTCGCCATGATATTGAGCTTCATCAGCTCTCGAATCACCTCGATGCCGCTCATCTCGAGCCTGTCGGCAAGCTCGGACACCGACATCACGGCAGGAAGGACTACTGGTTCGCGCTCGGCCGGGGCAGCGCGCTTCACCGCTACGGTACGCGCCGATCCACTGCCGCTGCGCCGACCCCGGCGACCACCGCCGGAGCGAGAGACGCGATTCGGTCGTCGTCGTGTATCAGCCATAATGCCGTCTCCTTATAGAGCAGCCGCGCTGCCCTTGGACGCTTCCCCGTCCTCAAGGGCTGCAGCGTACTCCTGAAGTTCACGTTCAGTAGCTTCCGGAATATCGGCGTTCAGGGCTCCCGCCAAGATCGGCGTGTCGAGCGCCTTCCGCCAGCAGCCCGGCTTGTTGCACAGATAGGCGCCGCGGCCGTTCCGCTTGCCGGTAGGGTCGATTGCGATCTCCCCCTCCGGAGACCGCACGATGCGGATCAGACCGCGCTTGTCACCCTTCTCCCGGCAGGCGACGCAGGTGCGCTGCGGCACATGCTGCGGCCGCGGGCCCTTCTGGCGCTTGCGCGCCTGTGCCCGTGCTTGGGGCTGATTCACGAGCCTGCCCCCCTTTCGTCCTAGTCGGAATCCACTGCCGGCTGGGCCGCCTTCCAGGCGGCCTCGAAGGCATCATCGCCATCGACGGGGAGCTCCTCACCGGTCTCCTGGTCGAACCGCGCCCGCAGGTCGCGCTCGTAGTAGACCTCGACAACGCCGTCCTTGACGTCGACGTCAACCTGACGACGCGCCAGCTCCTCGTCGAGCGGTCCGTACGTCTTGCCGGCCACCGTGAAGGTGCCATCCACCTGAACGGCACGCGGCTGGCGACCCTGCCAACCGAAGCCCGGCATCATCTCGCCGGCCGACTCGCGAGCGCTGCGGAAGAAGTCCTCGCCTGCCTCGAGCAGCGACTCCGGGCCCTTGATGTCGATCCGCCAACCGGTCAGCTTGAACGACAGGCGGGCGTTCTGTCCCTCCTTGCCGATGGCAAGCGACATCTGGTCGGTGGGGACGATCACCGTCGCGACCTTCTGGTCGCCCTCTTCGCCGAGGGAGACAGAGGTCGGCTTCGCCGGGCTCAGCGCATTCGCGATGAACGTCGCCATGTCCGGCGACCATTCGATCACATCGATCTTCTCGCCGTAGAGCTCGTTGACGATGTTCTGGATACGCACACCGCGTACGCCGACACAGGAACCGACCGGATCGACCTTTTCCTGCCGGGCAGCCACGGCCACCTTGGACCGCAGCCCGGGCTCGCGGGCAATCTCCATGATCTCAACCGCGCCGCTCTGGATCTCCGGCACTTCCTGCTCAAAGAGCCGGCGGATCAGGCGCGGATCGGAGCGGCTGACAATCAGCTGCGGACCACGTGAGTGGCTGTTGACCTCGGTTAGCAACACCTTGACCCGCTGATTGGTGCGGTAGCGCTCCGAGGGAACCTGCTCGCGCGCCGGCATCACCGCCTCGGCCTTGCCGAGCTCGATGATGACCGCGCGGCTGTCCGCCCGCTGCACGACACCGTTGAGGACCTCGCCCTCCTTGTCCTGGTACTCACGATAGATGTTCTCGCGCTCGAAATCGCGAATCCGCGAGTGGACCACCTGCTTGACGGTCTGTGCAGCGATGCGGCCGAAGTTCTCCGGCGTGCGCTGGATGCGCACCACATCGCCCGGCTGCGCGCCGGGCACGTACTGCTGGGCCTCCTCGACCGCCATCTCGAGGTCGGGGTTTTCGACGTTCTCGACGACCGTCTTCACCACGACGACCTGCATCTCGCCGGTCGCCGAGTCGAGCTCCACGCGCACGTCTTCTTCGCTATTGGCGCTTTTCTTGTATACGGATGTCAACGCTTCCTGTACGGACGACAGGACCGCTTCGCGCGGGATTCCGCGCTCCGCCGCAATCTGGGCGATCGCCGTGTAGAGATCACTCTTCATGCCACGCACCTCCTCTTCACTTGTACAGACGGTTCATCGCCGACGGTGAGACGGTGCGCGCAGGCTGCGCGTAATTGTCGAGTTCCGAACGCACCGTGTGAATTCAACCGGATGAACACCAAGAAACGTGGGCGGTGGCCCACGTTTGATCACGAAAGATCAATTACGCGTGTTCACTATACCACTCCTGGGCGGCTCGGTCGACGTGCTTCGTAGGCTCGGCACGGTCGGAAGGGCACCGAGGGCACCATGGTATAAACAACGCGTCGCGGGTTGCCGTCGACACGGCACACCTCGCTGCAGGTGAGCCTTTTCCTGTGCCACTCAGTCTCGCAGGCGCCGCACCCCCCCTCACTTGCCGAGAGGAACGCATGTCAGATCCGGGACTCTCCTACCGTCTCCGCCAACGCTCTCGCCGCGCCGGATTCATGATCGGCCTCTCGATGCTCCTCACCATCGCCCTCTGTGCGGTGACGTTCACCATGATCTACTCCGCGCTCGAAAGCTTCACCAACGACTTCATTCCGGAAGGCGACGAGACCCAACCAACCGTCGCCCAGCTGGCGCAGGAGCCAAACCCCGGAGAGACCGATGAGCGCATCGAGCAGGTTGTCGCGGAGCCGAACAGCGGGGACGCGAATTCGACCCAAACGTCGAATCCCACCCCGACCTCGGCAGCCGAAGCCGAGTCGCAAGACAGCGAAGACCAAGATACTGACGAGGGGTTCAACCCCGACTACCAGTTGCGAGGTGTGACAGTAAACCTTCGGTCCGGGCCATCCACCTCGACGGACATCGTCACTGCCCTCCCGCCCTCCACGCCGCTGGAGTACCTCAACGAGGACGCCCCTACGGAGAGCCCAAGCGATGGCGAGCGCTGGATGCAATTCGTGACCGAGGAGGGCCTCGAGGGATGGATTCGCGCGATCGACGTGACCGAGTACGAGCCGTAGTCCGCCTCGCGCATTGCCGCACGCTGGAAGGGAGCATCCCATGGCACAGAACGTCACCATCATCGGACTGGGATTGATAGGCGGCTCGATCGGGCTCGCTCTGAAGCGGTGGTCGCGCGAAAACAGCAATGCCCTCCGTATCACCGGTTTCGATGAACAGATCTCCCAGCAGAACAAGGCGAAGAAGATGGGTGCCATCGACGGTACCGAATGGACGCTCGGCAAGGCGGTGAGCGACGCCGACGTCGTGATCGTCGCGACCCCAGTGCAGACGATGCGTGAGGTCTTCAGCGACATCGCCGAGTTCCTCAAGCCGGGCGCGATCGTCACCGACACTGGCTCGACCAAGGCCGACGTCCTTGAATGGGCGAAGGAGTTGCCGAGTACCGTCTCGTTTGTCGGCGGGCACCCAATGGCAGGCAAGTCGGAAGGGCTCGACGGGGCCGACGCGGACTTGTTCCGCGGCGCCACCTGGGTCATCTGCCCGTCGGTGAGCGCCAGCGAGGACGCCATCCGCAATGTGCTCGGGATCGTTGCCGCCACCGGCGCCGATTCCTACTTCGTCGACCCCACCGAGCACGACAGCTATGTCGCAGCTGTCAGCCACCTGCCATTCGTCACGGCGATCTCCCTGGTCAACGCCGTCACGTCGGATCCAGCGTGGCGCGACATGCGCAATCTCGCGTCCACCGGGCTGAAGGACAGCACACGGCTCGCCCTCGGCAGCCCCGAGATGCACCGGGACATCGCGATGACCAACCGGGACGCCATCGTGCTCTGGATCGACAGACTCACCGGCGAGCTGCAGACGGTCCGTCGAGAGCTGGTCGCCAACGACGAGAACCTGGCTGACACGCTCTTCAAGCGGTTCGAACAGGCGCAGGACGCCCGTGCGCGCCTCGAGGTGCCCGTCAGCCGATCCGACGAAGCGATGACCGAGTCGCAACGGTCGGTCTCTGACGAGGGCGTCGGAGAGCAGATGCAGCGGATGTTCTTCGGCGGGTTCCGCCGGCGCGGCCGCGAAGGCGAGAAAAGCAACGGCAAGCGGTAGCCCTACCGCCGGGGCGGGACGCGATTCCGCTCGCATCCCACCGTGTCATTTCGAGCGAAAGGCGAGCTGATGCGAGCCTGCCCCGAGCGCTGTCGAGAGGGTCCATTTGACGCGCTCGGTTGTGAGAATCGTCACGGTACCAGATCCCATTCGGCGGGAAGATCGTAGCGGAACAGCATCCGTGTCGGCCGGCCATTGCGACGCACCCGGCCCTTCCCCGATTTCTCCAGCGAGTGCGACCGGTTGTCTACCTGCACGATGCGCCGGGCCTTGAGATTCACCACGAACAGTCCCAGCGACGAAATCTTCATGCTTTGACGGCGCGTCTCCGAATCTACTACCCGGAACGGCGCCTTCCAGCCACTCTCCGGGTCGGGCATCGGAGTCTCGGCCTCGGTCTCGCCGTTCCGCTCGTCGAACGCACGCAGCCCGGACTCCACCTCCGTCGCCCAGACATCGTCGAGCGCGCGGATATAGGTGAGCAGTGACGAAAGCGAGCGGTGGTTGGCGCCGCAGGCGGCAGCGATCATCTTCGATCCATGGCGCGGCCCGAGAAAACTCGCCGTGCCCTCTTCGTCGATCACGTTGAAACGGTAGTTACCCACGACTCTCTCGCCTGCTGAATTCGAGGACGTTCCTGCACCATACGGGGACGCCCCGCTGCGGTACCATTACGAGTCTAAAGGGTTCGTTGGCAACCCGGGTACGACCGATACGTTCCAGGAGCCCGAGACCGATGTCAAGTACCGACTCCCCGGAACAGCCGCAGAGCCGGTTGGACCGGGAACTCAATGAGATTCTCGAGCAATCGCGCAATCGCCCGATCTCCTTTCACGATCACGTCGCACGGAAGCGCAACGCGATGGAAGCGCGAAGGCACTCGGCCGCCCACCGGCTATGCCAGCTCAAGTCCGGCCCGGTGCGGGTCGTTGGACACTGGGCTCTGCGAATCCCGCTGGTCACGGCACTCGTGCTGGCCCTTATCGCCGTCTGGCTCGCTCCCGAGTACCAATTTGCCGCCAGCCTGCTGGCCCTCGGTGCGGCCGCGATGATCTTCGTGCCGTTCTTCCTCCGGCGACCGGACACCGACTCGATGCACCAGAATCGGTGGCGTGGGCGTATCATCAGCAGTAGCCCGCCAGTCGGTCGGGGACGCGGTGCGCGGTCATGGCTCGATTCGGCGCGTGACCGCTTCGGACGCTGAGCCCACGGCCGGGAGCACCCTTCGCGCATGACCGATTTCGCAAGTGATATTGTGGACGTCTACGTGTTTCGGCGCCTCAACGCCCGCGTCCAATTCCTGTTGCTCCAGCGCCACAATGACGTGCCGATGGCCCAGACGTGGCAGGCGTTCCACCATCAGATTGCTGACGGCCAAACTGCGCCGGAAGCTGCGCGCGCCGCACTCAAGTCGCTAGCCAACCTTGAGATCGACCGGTTCTACTCGGCTGACTTCGTCAACCAGTTCTATGACGAGGAACGAGATGTCGTCGTGCTGGCGCCGGTGCTCGCGGTTACCATCAACGACCAGAGCGCCGTCACGCTTGCCGATGATTTTCAGGATGCTGGCTGGTTCGATCGGGACGAGGCCACCTCGCGACTCCCGTTTTCCGGACAGCGCTGGGCCGTTCGGCACATCGACGAGATCATGGGCATCGGGGAGTCCGAAGCCGAGCTCTACCGCTTCGAGCCGACTGCACAGCCGGCCAAGCAGGAAACTATTCGGACCGACACGACACCGTCAACCTCAACTTCAGACACATTGGGCGACGACCTCGGCCTGGAGCCGCCGCCTGAGGCGGATGCGACCGATGAGCACGCCGAAGTCGATTCGCCGGACACCCAGACGACCCCAACCGACATCAGCCAAGAATGGCGACAGGACTGAACATGCCTGCATTCGAGCTCGCCAGCTCGCTCCAGCCAACCGGCGACCAACCCAAGGCCATCGAGCAGCTCACCGAGAGCGCTCAGGGCGGCGAGCGGTTCCAGACACTCCTCGGAGTGACCGGCTCCGGCAAAACGTTCACCATGGCGAACGTTATCCAGAACTTGAACCGTCCGACGCTGGTGCTTGCGCACAACAAGACTCTCGCCGCCCAGCTCTACGCCGAGTTCAAGGAGTTCTTCCCCAGAAACGCGATCGAGTACTTCGTCTCCTACTACGACTACTACCAGCCGGAGGCGTACGTCCCGCGCACTGACACTTTCATCGAGAAAGACGCCGACATCAACGAGGAGATCGACAAGCTGCGCCACGCCGCGACTCGCTCGCTCCTCACGCGACGCGAC
>DASYWL010000227.1:0-5793 GCA_035936055.1 Thermomicrobiales bacterium | reverse complement strand
CCAGTGATGCGGGCAACCTCAACCACCGACAGGCCCGACGCCGCGGCCTGCAGCAGTCGCTCACGGAGGTCGCGGGAATACCCTCGTGGCATCTACCGACTCTGCCAAGTCGTCAATCACCCTGCAACCCGCTCTAGTACGGGGAAATTGAGAAGCATTGGGCAGCGATCGATTGCACGACGATCTGGCTGATGCGCAGGTCGATGCAGGCGCTGGTGAGGATCACGCCCTGCGCCCGATCCAGCTCGTGGTGGTCCTCGGGGTAGCTCAGAATGCCGCGGACCGCCTCGCGCGCGCCTCGTACAGGTCGGCGTGGTGGCCGGTCGCCGCTAACCAGGGCCCTGCCATTGGTTGACGACGGGCGTGTGGACCTGCGGCCCGGGGACGGCGCTTCCCTTGATGAGGTCGAAGCGCAGCATCACGGTGGCGTCCGTCTCGATACCCGTCCCGGCCACCTCGCCATCCCCTTGGGCGGCATGGGCGTCGCCCACCGGAATGAGGCGCCCGGCACCAATACCGGCAGGGCGAGCGTGGCCCCGGCGGTGAGCTGACGCACGTCCATGTTCCCGCCCGCCCGGCGTGGCGGCGTCAAGTCGTGGTGTCCTGGTTTGCCAGGCGCCACACCCATCACCCCGCAGAACGGAGCCATCGGCACGGTGATCCCGGGTGCGAAGACCGCCGTGGTCCCCGATCGCAGGTCCCACACATGCAGCGTCCACTCCTCGAAGGCATCGCCGAGCAGGCCCACTCCGGGCCCGCAGGTCGTCCAGCCCCAGTCGGCGGGACGGACGTCGACGATCTCGACCACCAGCGTATCGCCCGGCTCGGCGCCGACGACAAAGACCGGCCCGGTCAGGGCGTGGCCATCTTCCTCGGTACCCGGCCCGGTCGCTGGCTCGTGGCGAGCGGCGGCAGCGATGATGGTGGCCAGCTTGGGATCCAGATCGGCCGCAAGATAGGCCGTGACATCGCGGGCCCTCTGGCCTTGGGAGGGCCTCCCGTGTCTCGAAGACGCAGGTATTCCCAGGGGCCAGCGTGAGTCGGGGCGGCAAGGCGTTGTTCCAACTGGTGTGGATCGCGTCGTGGCCAAGGTGGTGCGTCTGTCCAATGTTGCCCATCTCTATCCTCGTTGCCCCCTCATTGCTCGTCACCCTCGATGGGCCCAGCGGGCTGATAGATCAATACACGGCACCAAGCGTTCGAGGTCTGCGGGCCCTGTCGCGCCATTCAAAGGCCGCAGACACAAAGGCGTGAGTCCTCGACGGACTCACGAGCAGTATGGCATCGAGTGCCCCATAAGCCACCGTCGAGGACTCTGCGTGATAGAATCGGTCCGCACGATGGAGAGGGTACCGATGGATCTGCGGTTGATGCGCCACCTGTGGGGCGTGAGCGAGTCCTGGGAGCAGGCCTTCCCCCGGTTCAAGGCCGCCGGTTACCACGGGATCGATGCCCTGCCGCCCGAGCCGCAGGACATCGCCCGGTTTCGGCAGTTGCTCAAAGACTATAGGTTCGACTACATCCTCCAGGTCCTGACCACCGGCGCCACGGTTGAAGAGCACGTCGCGTCGTTCCGCCAGCAGGTTGAGGCCGGGCAGGTGCTCGAACCACTACTGATTGGCTGCCACAGCGGCCGAGACGCATGGAGCGAGCGGGAGAGCGCGGAGTTCTTCGTGCAGGCGCTCGCGATCGAGCGGGAGATCGGCATCCCAGTCGGGCACGAGACGCATCGGGGCCGCATCCTCTACAACCCGTGGGTCACGGTCCTGATGCTGGACCGCTTTCCCGACCTCAAGCTGGTGGGGGACTTCAGCCACTGGACCTGTGTGGCCGAGCGCCTGCTCGGGGACCAGGCCGACATCATCGCCCGGTGCGCCGAGCGCTGTCTTCACATCCACGCCCGCGTCGGATACGAGGAGGGGCCGCAGGTTCCCGATCCCCGGGCCCCGGAGTACCGGTATTGCCTTGAGGCGTTCGAGCGATGGTGGGACCTAGTCTGGGACGCGCAGGCGGCGCGTGGGCTGGCGGTCACCACGCTGACCCCCGAGTACGGCCCGCCAGGCTACCTTCATACCCTGCCCTACACCCGCCAGCCCGTGGCGGATGCGGGGGAGATCAGCGACTGGCAGGCACAACGGGAGGCCGCGCGCTTTGCGATGCGTGAGTAGACACGGCATGAAGCGACCAGTATTCAACGCACTGGCTATTTCGTTCTGTGGTTTCCGTTGCCGCGATGGTTGGGTTCCGGAGCAGCCCGGCGGCAGCCGGAAGACGTAACCGCAAACGGTCGGCGAGGAGCTACATCGTGGTCGAGCTGTCAATCGCGGTCGAGGGACCGTACGGCCTGAGCTGGCCGGAGTGGAAGCGTTGGGTGCGGACGGTCGAGGAGGCCGGCTTTGCCGGGCTGTACATGCCTGATCATTTCGTCCTGCCCGAGCCGCCCGACGCTGATTACCCGTCGCTGGAGCTGGTGGTCGCCCTGACCTACCTGGCCGATCACACCGAGCGGATCCGCTTCGGCCCGATGGTCGCCCCGCTCTCGGTCCGCGACCCTGTGATGCTGGCCCGGCAGGCGGCCGCCCTCGATGCCCTGAGCGAGGGCCGCATGGTCCTCGGCGTTGGCGCCGGCTGGATGGAGCGTGAGCACGCCATGTTCGGCTACGAGCTGGGCGATGTTCCAACACGCTTTGCCCGCTTTGAGGAGGGGTTGGAGGTCGTCTCGCGGCTGGTTCGCGCTGGTGAACCCGTCAGCTTCGAGGGACGATTCTTCCATCTGCAGGATGCGGCGCTGCCCCCGCCCCGGCGCCCGGGCGGCCCGCCGATCATGATTGGCGGCAGCGGTCCCCGGCGGACATTGCCCCTCGTGGCGCGCTTCGCCGACGTCTGGAATGCGCAGCTCGTCAGCCCAGAGCAGCTGCGGGAGCGCTCGACCCTGCTGGACGAGCTGCTGGAGGCGGCGGGACGCAGGTCGCAAGACGTTCGCCGGACACTGGCGGTGCTGGTTCTCTGCTGGCGCACGCCCGAGGAGCTGGAGGCGCGGATCCGTGGACTGCGACGGCTCCCTGGGTGGCAGGGCCTGTCAGCCGAACAAATTGTGGCGGAGCTGCGTGCCTGGCCAGCAGCAATAATCGGGACGCCGGAAGAGGTCGTCTCGCGGATCGACGCGTACGCAGCTGCTGGCGTCAGCGAGATCGCGCTGCAGTGGTTCGCGCCCGAGGACATCGACGGGTTGGAGGTGCTGGCCGAAGAGGTGCTGCCATTGCTCGCGTCTGCCGGCTCGTGAGCAGAGAAGAGCCTTCCCAATCTCCCTAGGTCTGGCTAGACGCCTTCGTTTTCTTGGGTGGTGCCGGTGCTTCCGACGCTTTGATGACTTCTATCTGTGGCATATCCCCCTTGCGGAGGCAGTATAGCGCGGAGAAGAGAGCGCATCTTTGTTGCTTGTCATGCAGCAATCGCCCTTGGAGAAAAATCCCTTGATAACCGCCCGAGACTTCCGCTTTCCCGCTTCAGAGAATTGCAGCAGGGAGGAGGAACGAGGCAGTACGAATCACTGAGCCTCAGTGTTGACCATGGGTCGTCGTCGAACAGGATGGAGTGGGATGTGAAGGCCTCGCGACCCTGCCTGCCCTTCTCCGAGAAGAAGCCCATCATCACCACGCCATCGCTCGGCGAGGGATCGGTTCTCGGACCACCGAGCAGGACGGCCCGCTCGATTGGAATCCATCCGTGCGCGGCATAGTAGTCGCGCAGATGGGGTTGGCACGTGAACAGGCCGACGTCCGCATCGCCGTCTCGGATGAAGGCTGTCGCCGCGGACACGAGCCGGCTGCCGAAGCCCTGTCGGCGGAACGCGAGATAGGTCAGCATGCCGCTCAGCTCATACGTCGGTACACCGTTCCCACGTGCTCCAGATCCTTCCAGAGGACGCTCACATGGCTGACGAGCATCTCGCCCTCGACGAGCACGAAGTGAGTGGAGTGATGCCAAGGGTGGTGGATCCAGTCCCGCAGCTGGTTCTCAGTGATGAACCCGTCGGGCCATTCGATCCGCAGAAACGACAGCACTTGGCACTTTAAGATGCTCGGGCAAGTCGTCGCCCGTGTAACTCGTCATCTCCGGCATCTTGATACCCCTTCAGGTTTGCCGATACCGCCATGAGCCGCTGAACCAGCGAGAGTCGGTGTTGGTGACCATCACTGTCGCTAATCTGTGTCGCTATGGCCGGACCACTGCCATGGTGAACCCTGGTGGCTTGTCGGGCAGCGCCGCGAACACCAGGACGATCTCGTCGAGCCCGAGCCGGTGCGTCAGCAGCCCGGCCAGGTCGATTACCCCTGCGGCCTCAAGCTCGAGTCCGATCCGCTCTATATTCGCGCTTCCCTTAGCGATACGATGCCGTACAACGGGACGTTCTCGAGTTCCAGGCGATGCATCTCCCCCGCCGTCGACAATGAGGCTGCAATCGTTCCTCCCGTTCCATAGGCACCGTAGACCCTCCACTGCCCAGGGAGTCGCAGCTCCATGGTCAGGGTCGCCAAATCGGGAATGCGATCCTGCCGCTCGTCGAAGTCGTACCGGACGATATGGACGGCCACGCCCTCAGCGACCCGCTGAAGGTTGACTCCTAGCGCTGCAGGCTCCACGACGCGAACCTGCGGCCCGCTCGAAAGGTGTTCGACGCTCATCCCATCGACACGACGGACAAGAGTCGTCCGTTCGTGACCTAGGACGCCGTGCCGTACGGCGTCCGGGAGATTCAGCCCAAAATCACCAATGACAACGATGCAGCACCCGTCCGCGAGGAAGTCACGGATCAACTCGTACTGGGCAGCCGTCAGGGAGCGACAATCGGGGAGGACAATCGTGCGGTATTGCCGCAGGTCCTCGAGCGTCAACTCATCGGGGCGAAGCCTGGTGTCCGGGAAGAAGACCACGTCGAACGGCTGTGCGGTATCAGCCAGCGTCTCGCATACCTGCCAGAATGGCAGTGCTTCCCCACGCGGCACACCTTGCCGATTGTCAGCGAAGAAGTTCATGCGGGCGCTTTCCAGGAAGTTGCACTCGACGCTGTAGACGACGGCCACCTCATTGCAGGTTTCGCGACTGTAGAGGTGTTGGTGGTTCGCGAGGAACTGCTGGATCTCGACCGAAAGGTCATGTGGTGCGTAGAACGCGTCCTGTGCGGAGCTGCCCAGCCACGCACCGTAGGGCACACTCATGTTGACCCCCATGGCCGCCGCTTCGTAGAGCGAGAGACGGAAGAGGTTGTAGCCCTCCCCACGGTTCAGCTTCTCCACGAGCTCCGGCACAACACCGCCGTACGGGTTCTCCACGACGACCGTCGGTTTGGGGCCAGCAAATCCGGCCACGTAGCGATACCAGCCGGGCTGCCGGTACCGCGTGTTGCGCATCTCGGTGATGATCAGGTCGACCTTCGATTCCACCGCGTGGAAATGGTCGAAGAGGTTGAAAAGATTGCCGGAGACAGCGACCTCGCGTCCCTTGCTCGCGCCATACTCATGGACGTAATCCGCCAGCTCCCCGAAATATCGAGCAACTGCCTGTCGTTGGAATCGGAGATATTGCTCGAACAGGGGCGTGTCACCATCCAGCCCCCGTATCTCGTCACGTTGTAGCCTCAGCCACTCCCCATAGTGGAAGCTCGCCAGGTCGGCGCCCCGCAGCGCGTCCGGTAGCGCCTCGATCGGGAGCGCCTGCAGGTATGCTCGGAAGCCCTTCATGCAGTCCTTGCAGAAGCACCCGCCGTACTGCAGGCTGGTCAGCGGCAGCTCC
>DASYWL010000226.1:0-21913 GCA_035936055.1 Thermomicrobiales bacterium | reverse complement strand
GCGGCATATGCCGCTCCCGCTTCGTGCCGATTCCATCCTCATCATCCATCGCAGACGGTTTCCGACCTCTCGCAGAGACCAGGCCCGGGCCACTGGGTGACGAGCCGCTTTGCGTGCCGAAGCGAGCCGGCATGGTGGACGCCCATGCATCAGGACTTTGAGCACCTCCGATGGACACCACATCACAAGATCAGGTACTGCTCCGCTACTCGGACTCCATGCCGGCTCGCCCAACTGGAACGAGCAGCACCGGCGCTTTCGCCTCGCGCACCAGCTTCTCGGCCACACTGCCGACCACCCAGCGCTGCAGCCCTCCCCGACCGCGCGAGGTCATCACCACCAGTTCATCCTCCTGGAGGCTCCACAGCAACTCGAATGCCGCAGAACCGCTCAGCCGTTCACAGGTGACGTTCTGTCCCGCGACACCCAGCCGCTCCGGTACCGCTTCGAGATACGCTTCAGCCTCCCGGTTGGCGCGTTCCTGTCCGAGCTTGTAGGGGTCGTCGCTCGATTCAAACAGCTCGGCATCGCCAGATCGTCGCGCTTCACGAACGGTGTGAAGCACCTCGTCCATTCCCACACAGCGCACCAACCGTATCGGGATCGAAAGCGCCGCCGACACTCGCGTCGCCATTGGGAGCGCTCGCTCGGCGAGCTCAGAGCCGTCCAGCGGTACTACCACCCGCGCGGGAGGCCGAATTTCGGCCTCGTCTCCGTTCGTCCGCACGACCAGCGTGGGTGTGATGGCGTTCCGCATCACACGGTCGGCAACGCTACCGAACAACAGCCGGCCGGCCGCGCCCTTGCCGGTTGCGCCCATCACGATGAGATCGTGATCGTGGGCTTCCGCCATGATCCGGTCCGCGGGGTTCCCGAACCGGATCTTTGGCTCTACCACATCGGCCGTCGCTGCCTTGGAGCGCGCCAGCGACTCGAGCTCGTTCATTACCGTGCTGAGATGGTCGCGCCGCCACCGCTCGTAGGGATCAGCCGGGTCGACATGCGGGCCCACGGGCTCGTCCACCTCGACCCGCAGCAGTACGATGCGCTCCGGCCTGAGGTGAGCAGCGTACTCCAGGGCCCGTTCCGACGCCGGCGAACCGTCCACCGGCACCAGCACACGTTCCAATTTCGCGCTCCGGACCGAACGCCGGGCGTTGTCCTGATCCGTCATGGTGATCACTCCTCACGCGACCATCGGAACCGAAGCGGCTCTTGCTCGTGCTGAATTGTACGAAGTTTCGCCGCTCTCCCAAACCCCTGAAAGGCGCACTGCGGCAATGCGGCAGTCTTCGGCACTGGCTGAGATGGAGTCGCTGGCCAATCGTGTCCCACCATTATCGCAGTGGAAAACCACCGTATCGTCACTGTTGAGTGCGCCATGCCGGAACCCACGAACCGCCGACAGACGAAGTCCCAGCGCCGGGTGGCGCGTCGCGCCGCCGCGAGAAGCGCGAGCGACAGCGACGCATGCTGCTCCTGGAGGCCGGCACGCTGGCGATCGCCCTCGTGGCGGTCGTGGCGCT
Source organism: Thermomicrobiales bacterium (assembly GCA_035936055.1). Taxonomy (GTDB): domain Bacteria; phylum Chloroflexota; class Chloroflexia; order Thermomicrobiales; family UBA6265; genus JACCVC01. The sequence continues at coordinate 20,387 of DASYWL010000226.1, read as the reverse complement.
TGTCCTCGCCAACCAGGACGACGAGACCGAGGCACCGGAGGCTGCACTGGCGCTCGAAGAGGTCGAGAACGATGGCCGCGTCCTCGGTGATCCAGACGCCCCGGTTGACTTCGTCGTCTACAGCGACTTCCAGTGCCCGTTCTGCAGGCAGTTCGACGATCAGGATCTCCCACAGGTCGTCGACACCTTCGTTGACACCGGGGATGTCCGGGTCGAATGGCGCCCGCTGCCGATCGTCAGCGGATTCCAGAATATCCCGCCTGAGGCGGACGAAAACGAATCGGTGCAGTCCGCCGAAGCCGCCCTCTGCGCGGCCGACTAGGGCGAGTTCTGGCCCTACTCGGAGGCGCTTTTCGCCGCGCAGGGCGCGGAGAATTCCGGCGTCTACACCACCGAGATGCTGGAGCAGGCGGCCGTTGACCTCGGACTCGACATGGAGGCGTTCAACGAGTGTCTTGCCTCCGGCCAGAAGGAGGAGGAAGCGCTCGCTTTCGGGGAGGACGCGCTACAGCGCAGCGTGAGCGGCACACTGACCTTCCTGATCAATGACCAGCTGGTCACGTATACCCGCGGCGGCTTCGACACACCCGAGGAGCAGATCAACCAGGCGCTCGCCGGCGAACGGATCGACGCCTAGCGCCGGGGCCCGCTGATGACAACCCGGACTACCTTCTCGCATCCCTCATCCTCAGCGGCATCGGCGTGCTGATCGAGCTCTATCTGGTCTGGGTGCATTATGGCTTGGATGCGCTCGTCTGCGGCAGTGGTGACTGCGAGATCGTCCAGACCAGTTCCTACGCGACCGTGATGGATATCCCGATCGCATGGTTTGGTCTGCTGATGTACCTGAGCCTGCTCGCCCTCGCCGGTTTGCGCCTGCAGAAGCCGGAGCTCATGCTCCAGGGCAGCACGGCGGCGCTTGCAGTCACCGCCGCCGGTACCCTCTATTCAGGGTGGCTGACCTGGGTCGAGCTGTACGTAATCGAGGCGATATGCCAGTGGTGCGTCGCCTCGGCGATCATCACGACCCTTTTCTTCGTCATCGAGATCGTCGTCTTCCGACGACTGTGGTCCGGAACGGAAGACGACGACCGCGAGCGCCTCGACGAGCTAGCCGAGTCATAGGAGCCGCAAGACAAGGCATCGCCTCAATCAATGGGCGATGGGCAGCATGCAAGAGGTGGTCAGTTGCCCCAGCCCGCGAGCGCGCCGACCGCAGCACCGACGCCGGCGCCCGGCGTGACGGACACCCCGAGATCGAGCAGCGACCGCTCCAGTACACCGATTTGCGCGAACAATGTCGTTGGATGCGCCGACTGTCCCATGTGCCCGAGGCGAAAGAGCTTCCCGCTCAGATCGCCGTAGCCGCCGGAGATCATCACCCCGTACCGCGAACGCATCGTCTCGATGATCGCTTCAGCCGTCGTCCCCTTCGGCACCCGCACCGCTGTACAGCCCGGCGCGGCGATGTCGTCGCTGGCCGGCCACAGCTCCAGCCCAAGCCCGCGGGCCGCAGCTCGACAAGCCGCTGCGATCGTCTGATGCCGGACGGCCATCGCCTCCACGCCCTCCTCGACAGCTAACTCCAGCGTCGATTCCAGCGCGTGGACGTCCGCCACTGACGGGGTGTAGGGGAAGCGCTCGCCGTCGATCCAGGCATCCTTCCAGTCCAGCATCGACAGGTAGCTGCCGCGCAATGGCGAGTCGACTGACTCCATGACCTCCCAGGCGCGAGGACTGATAGCGACGAGCGAGAGCCCGGGCACGCCGCCGAGGCACTTCTGCGCTCCGGCGACGGCGATGTCAATCCCCGACTCTTCCGGCGAGTAGACCTCCGCACCGAGGCCAGAGACGGTATCGACAATAGTTAACACGCCGTACTCCTGCGCGATGCGGCCGATCTCACCAATCGGGTTCATCGTGCCGGAGGGCGTTTCGCAATGAACCGCGGCCAGCACCTCGATCTCGGGATGCTCGTCCAACACGCGGCGGACCTCTTCCGGATCGATCGCCTGATCATACGGCACGCGGATCTCAATCATCTCGCCGCCGTACCGCTCGATCCAGCCGGCATAGGCTGCCCCGAAGACACCGGAGACGAGGTTGAGGATCTTCGTGCCCTGCCTGATGACCGACGCCGCAGCCGCCTCCAGCGCAAGCACCGCCTCACCCTGCATGATGATGACATCGTGTTCCGTGCGGAACACCTGCTTCAGCAGCGCCTCGACCCGGCGGAACTCCTCAATGAAGACCGGATCGTAGTGGTAGACGATTGGGCGCTGCATTGCCCGCAGGGTGTGCAGCGGCACATCGACCGGTCCGGACGCGAGCGTGAGGTGTGGCCAATCTGTGCGAGGTTCGTGGGTCACGCATCCCCCTCCGGCAGATCTTCGAGGAAGTCAGCCAGCTCATCGGCCTCTGCGATCGCCGGCACGTCGATCTCGCCTTCCAGGATCGCCTGTTCGGCCGCCTCCACCTGCTCGATGGTCTCCTCCGATACTTCGATCGGTGGCTCCAGCAGCCAAACCCCCTCGTTCTCAAGGTCCATCGTGTAGATGGAACCGAAGTCGCCGCTCTCGAGGTTGTCGATGAAGGTGTTGTAGGCACCGGTGTAGTCGAACAGCACGGATGTCAGCAGGAAGTCGGCCACATCGGAGTCGGACTTGTCGCCGATGACGTCGATGAAGCGAACCTCCTCGTCCTGGGACACCGCGGCGTTGTGCTCGCGAATTGCCTGGATCATGCCGAACGAGGCACCGTCACCCATGCCGAAGATGACGTCAGCACCGGCGGCGATCACGGTTTCGGTGGTACGGCGCGCGTTGGGCGCGTCATCGTACGCGGCCTCGCCGATCACGCTGTATAGCACCTCAACACTCGGATCCGTGTCCTTCGCGCCTGCGGCGAATCCTGCCGTCATATAGTTCCACGTCGGCGGCTCGCCCGAGGCGACCACCGCGACCGTGCCGGTGCTGGTTTCCAGCGCCGCCATCACGCCGGCGAGATAGGCCACCTCCTGTGCCTCCGTCTCGACGTCGGAAACAAGCCCTTCGGTCACCGCCTCCGGATTCTCGGTGACGACCACCGGCACGCCTTCCCTTTCGGCAAACTCGGGGCAAACCGTTTGGTAGCCGGAGGCGTGGCAGATGATGAGGTCCGCCCCGTCGGCAGCAAGATCCCGCAGAATCGGCGTGATGTCATCGTAGCCGGCATTCTCGACCACGTCGACCTCGATGCCGCGCTCCTCGCCGATGGCCACGAGCGCATCGACACCCTGCTGGTCCCAGCCCTCATTGGATCGGCTCCCCGGCGTGACTATCGCCGCGCGGTCAACCTCTGTCTGTGCTGCGGGCGCCAATCCGAGCGGCCAGGGGCCAACCAAGCCCACAAGTATCAGCAAGATCAGGGACGCTCTGCGTCTCATCATTCCCATCTACTCCCTGCTCGGTCAGTGCGGAATTGCGAACATCGCCGTCACGGTCGTGCTTCACGATGATACGCGACGCCGAGCGCAGCGGGCAGCCGAACACGTCGCCCAAGAACCACCACGAGCACGAGCACGCCAATGTAGGGGATCATGTCGAGAAACTCCACGCGCACCCGCCACTCGGTCAGTTGAATCGCCGGCCCGAGTCCCCGAAGAACACCGAACGCAAGCGCCAGCAGCGCAATCCGAAGAGGATCCTGCCGCCCGACCATCGCCAGCGCGATCGCAATGAACCCGATGCCGACTGTCATGCCCGGAGCGAAAAACCCGACCTCGACGATCGACAGCGCCGCTCCGCCGAGACCGGCGAGTGCCTGCCCGGCCGTCGCTGCCGCGACTCTCACCCGTGTCACGTCGACGCCGGCGGCCTCCGTGGCGAACGGCGCGTCGCCGGTCGCCGTCAGCAGCAGGCCGGCACGGGTGAATCGCAGCGTGGCGGCGATCAGAAACACGCCGGCCCACGCAGCGTAGACGAACCACTTGTGCCCAAAGAGCGCTGGCCCGACAACGGCGACCTCGGACAAGTCCGAGATCGGTCTCGACATCCCCGGCTCCAGCAGCGGCTGCGTCAGGCCATACCGCTCTCTAAAGAAAAAGCCGGTCGCCCCCTGCCCGGCCAGTGCGATTCCGAGTCCCAGCACGATCTGCGATGCCGCCATTCGCGCCGACGCCACGCCGAACAGCAGCCCGACGACCGCACCTACCAACGCGCCAGCCGCCAGCCCGGCAAGGAAGGAGCCGCTGGTCTCGACCGCGATGAAGGCGACCAGCGCTCCAGCCAGCATCACGCCCTCCACGCCGAGGTTGAGCAGTCCGCTTCGCTGACCGATCGCCTCGCCGACCGCAGCCAGCATCAGCGGCACGGCAGCGAGCACCGACGCCTGCAGGAGTGTTTCCAGCACGTTCATATGCTCCGCTCCGCCGGCGCTTGCGCTCGTTCTGGTCGCTGCCAGCGCTCCACTGCAAGCAGTATCAGCAGCACGCCTTCGAGCATCGGGAAGAAATCGGGGGCGAGATCGGTCGCGCGGGGCAGGACCGTCGATGCATACGCCAGCATGCCGAGCAGGAACGCCGCCGGGAGGAGCGCAAGCACGTTCTGCCGCGCCAGAAAGAGGGCCGCGAACGCAGGCAGTGTCAATACCGGTCGCCAGTCGCCTTGCACCGCGCCTCTGGTCGCCAGCACTTCGGCGACACCGGCCAGCGCGGCCACCCCGCCGCTCACCAGGAACGCGACGACCACATATCGCTCGACCGGCAAGCCAAGCCGGTGAGCCGCGGGTGCCGACTCACCCACCAGGCGCGAGAGGATGCCCGGCGATGTCCAGCGCGCAGCAGCCGCCGTCAGAAGCACGATGACCACTGCGGCGGCGACACCCAGATGGATGCGGGTGTCGAACACGCGCGGCAAGCGCCTACCGACGTCGATCGCGACGGTCACCGGAGTCACCAGCGCCTCATCCCGGAGCGGCCCCTCCACCAGCCACGAGCCGAGCGAGAACGCCACGTAGGTCATCATGATGGTCGTGACAATCTCGTTTATGCCAGCATGCGCACGCAAGAGCGCCGGGAGCAGTGCCCACAGGGCGCCGGCCACGATTGCCACAACCGTCACCGCAACCCACATCGACTCGCGAGGCCAAGTGTCGAGGAATGGAGCCAGCGTCGCGGCCGCGATCGCCCCGGCAATCACCTGGCCGTCAATGCCGATGTTCCAGAGCCCAACCCGCGCGGCTATCCACGCAGCCAGCGCGGCGATGAGTAACGGCCCCATCGCCACCGCCGACTCCTCAATGCCCGCACCCCGCAGCAGCACCCGCCGCCCGAACGCCTCACCGACCGCGAGCGGGTCGTGTCCGGTCGCTGCCAGGAGGGAGACGCCTATGAGCGCCGCCCCGAGCACAGCCAGCAGCGGCACGGCAATATCGCGAGTCAGATGTCCCATCCGCTCACCGTCATGGACTGCAGCGCCGTGCGGTCGGCATGCGCCACCGGGACGGCGGCTGAGAGCTGTCCCTGATACATCACTGCGATACTGTCCGCATGGGCGAGCGCCTCGTCAAGGTCCCCTTCGACAGTCACGACCGCTGTCCCCGCGTCAGCGGCTGCGCGCAGCTCCCGCCGGACCATCTCCACTGATCGGTGATCAAGTCCGTGTGCCGGACGGACGGCCACGAGCAGCTTCGGCAGCGGGTCAAGCGACCGCGCCAGCAGCGCACGCTGCATGTTGCCACCCGAAAGCGATCCGAAGCGCACGCTCGGGTCGGCAGGACGAATGGACCAGGTTTCTATCAGGCCACGTGCGCGGGAACGAAGTCGCCGTCGGCTGACCGCGCCGAGTGTCGAGAGGCGTCCGCCGGCGAGATCACGCAGCACCAGGTTCTCGCCGAGGGACATCGCAGGTGCGCCCCCCTCGAGCTGACGATCCTCGGGCACCACGGCGACGTTGTGCCGAACCCACTCGTGCATCCGATGCCCGGTCAGGTCGAGCGATGCGCCGGTAGTCTCTAACCGGACTCGATCCGCCGTCGTGCCAACCAGCAGTTCGATGAGCTCCTCCTGTCCGTTTCCAGCGATTCCTGCAACGGCGAGCACTTGGCCTATCTGGAGGGATATGTCCCTTGTTCGTTCACCGACTCGCCCCTGTACCGAAATCGTGCCGACGCCCGGCCCGCTCTGCCAAGTCCGTGGCACGTCTGGCTCATCGACGGCGTTCACGTCGCCGAACATGGCCGCCAGCACCTGCCGCTCGGTATCTGCGGGCCAACCCGCGTCCGAACGCACCATGCGCTCGACCACCCAACCGCGCCGCATTACCACGATGCGGTCCGCCACCGCGAGAGCCTCCCGCAGCCGGTGTGTCACGAAGACGCATGCGATCCCCGCATCGGCCGCCGCCTGGATACCATCGAGCACTCGTTCAACGTCAGTGCCGCCGAGCAGCGATGTCGGCTCGTCGAGCAGCATCACGCGCGCTGACAACAGGCGCGCCTTCACGAACTCCACCTGCTGTTGCTCCGGCACTCCGAGGTCGCCCGTTCGCGTTCCCATATCAATGTGATCGGGCAGGTGGCGGCGCGCCTCCCCGACATCGACGCGAGCGAGCGCGAAGCTCTCGGCGACGGTGAGCTCGGGCGAGAGGGAGAAATGCTGAAACGCCGTGCCAATCCCCGCGCGAATCGCTGCCTGCGGATTCCCATGCTCCAACAAACGGCCATCCACCCGAACCACACCGCTGTCAGGCACAACGAAGCCGGCGATGATGGAAAGCAGCGTCGACTTGCCTGCGCCGTTCTCCCCGAGCAATGCGACGACCTCTCCGCGCCCCACGCCGAACGAGACGTCGGTGCAGGCCTGCACCTGCCCGAATGTTCGGCTCACGCTGTCAACCCTGAGTATCATCGTCGTCCTCGGTGGGGGAACTGGCTGAACTTCATTCTGGATGAGTGTGACACAGTGAAACTCCGCCCGCGACGCCTGCACCATGCCCCGGATAACTGGCACAATGAGTCCGTCAAGGGCGCCCTTTGGCGCGACGCATGATGGACAAGGAGCACATATGCCCAAGCTTGCCGCCAATATCACCATGCTCTTTACCGAGTACCCGCTCGCCGACCGGTTCGAGCGCGCAGCCGCAAACGGCTTCGGCGGTGTTGAGATGCTCTTCCCCTACGAGATGCGGGCCAACGAGGTTCAGGACCTGCTCCGCGAACACCACCTCGACCTCGTGCTCTTCAACCTGCCCGCTGGCGACTGGGCAGCCGGTGATCGCGGCATTGCCGCCGACACAAACCGGGTCGACGAGTTCCGCAACGGGGTCGACAAGGCGGTGACCTACGCCGAGGCGCTCAAGCCCCGACGGGTGAACTGCCTTGTGGGCAAGGCGGATGACGTGTCTGCAACCCGCTCGGTCATGCTCGAGAACATCGTCTATGCCGCGGACGCGCTGGCCACCGTGAACACGCGCTTGGTGATCGAGCCAGTCAACACGCAAGACGTGGAGGGCTTCGCCATTCCCGACACTGCTGCAGCACGGTCAGTGCTCGCCGAGATCGAGCACCCGAACGTCGGCCTCCAGTTTGACGTCTATCACTCCCTACGCATGGGAGAGGACCCGCTTGCGATCATCCGCGAGCTCGGCGCCAGCCTCGATCACATCCAGATCGCCGACGTGCCAGGGCGCCACCAGCCCGGCACCGGGGAGCTCGACTTTGAGCAGGTCTTTGCAACCATCGATTCGTCCGGCTACACCGGATGGGTGAGCCTCGAGTACAACCCGGCTGGACACACGGAGGAAGGCTTCGGCCACCTGCGCGAGTTGGGATATCTCGACACTTCCGCGAGCCGCCAGGATCGGTAGCCCTCGCAGACCGCCGAGTCGCGGTCAAGGGAATCGCCCGCGCCACCTGGCCGGAAGGGACATGCATGAAGCAGGTTCACGTCAGTCCTCATCCGCTCGTCCAGCACAAGGTCACGCTGCTGTCGGACGAGCGGACCAATTCCAAGACCTTTCGGGAACTCGTCCGCGAGCTAACCCGGTTACTTCTCTACGAGGCTACGGCCGACCTCCCGCTGCGGGAGGTCGAATACTCGACGCCCCTGGAGCGCACCATCGGCCATGAGGTCGGCGCACGCATCGGCCTCGTGCCAATCATCCGCGCTGGACTTGGCATGGTGGAAGCGGCGGTTGATGCCCTGCCGAGCGCTGAAGTGTGGCACCTCGGCATGTACCGCGATGAAGCCACCCACCAGCCCGTGCCCTACTACAATAAGCTGCCGGAAGAGTGCCCCGACGATGTCGTGCTGGTGCTCGATCCGATGCTGGCGACGGGGGGGTCCGCATCCGACGCCATCTCCGTGCTCAAGGCGTGGGGCGCGACTTCGATCCGCTTCGTCGGCATCATCGGCGCGCCGGAAGGCACTGCCCGTGTGACGGCCGATCATCCGGACGTCCCGATCCACCTCGCCCGTCGCGACCGCGGGCTGAACGAGAACCGCTTCATCCTTCCTGGTCTCGGTGATGCGGGTGACCGCCTGTTCGGTACCCTAGCGCGAGGGAACGAGTCATGACCCTGCCTCACGTCGCCATCCTGACGACCGGTGGCACGATCGCCAGCCTGCGTGACCCGGAGACTGGTGCAGTTCGCACCGCCGCGACGCCTGAGGACTTGCTCGAGCTGGTCCCGGACATCAGCGAGATAGCCGAGATGTCCGCCTATCCCCAAGCTGCGGTCAACAGCTGGAACATGAGCCCGACGATGATGCTCGACTTGATTACCAGCGCGATCGCCAAGCTGGTGAATGAGAAAATCAGCGGCGTAGTCATCACCCACGGCACGGACACTGTCGAGGAGACGGCCATCCTAGCGTGGATGCTGAACCCGACGGAGGAGCCCATCGTCTTCACCGCGGCAATGCGCAACCTCTCCGAGACAGGTCCTGACGGTCCCCGCAATCTGCGCGACGCGGTCCGTGTCGCCGCCTGCCCTGAGGCACGGGGGCGCGGCGCGATGCTGGTCGTCAACGAGACGATCCACGACGCCCGATATGTGACCAAAACCAGCACCGTCAACCCAGCAACTTTCGAGTCACCGCACGGTGGACCGATCGGCGAGGCCACCGCAGTCGGCGTCGAGTTCTTCAGGCCGCCGGTCGAGCGAAAGGCGCTCGAGCAGCCCCGCATCGGCGGCACCGTGCCGATCGTCAAGGCGTACACCGGAATGGACGCAGCAGTGCTGGATTGGTACCGCGACCGTGGCGCTGAGGGCGTCGTCATCGAGGGATCGGGGGCGGGCAATGTGCCGGGTGAGGTGTTGCCCGGGATCGAGCGACTGACTGCGGCGGGCGTCCCGGTGGTGCTCACCACGCGCTGCATCAGCGGTCCGCTGGCTCCGGTTTACGGTACCGGCGGAGCATCCGGCGGCGGGCACGACCTCATGCGAGCCGGCGTCATCCCGGCATCACGGTTCACTGCACAGAAGGCCCGCATATGCCTCATGGCCCTGCTCGGCTCAGGTGCCTCAACCAGCCAGATCGACGCTTGGTTCCGGTCCGTCTGACGGCGAGTCCTTGGCAAGGTCAAAAGCGCACAGGTCGGCGCTGTCCCGCTGTGCGACATCTCGCACCCCCTCACTCGGGCTACGCCTTGGTTACCGCCCGTCAGCTACCCGGTACGCTCGATGCTGCTCAACAGGCCCTCGAGCCCCGTCGCGTGATCATCGTCGGCGGCGAGGAGCGCGTCGAGATCAACCTCCTTGGCGAGTTCGAGATCCACGTTTGCCTCCTCCAAGGCTTGGCGGAACCGGAACACGAAAGCTCGCTCGCGGTCGTTGAGATCGTAGCCATACTCACCGAGCGCCCGCGCGAGGTCCTCCCGAGCGACGGCTCGAAACGCGCCGTCAGTCATCGCCTGCTCGGCGAGGCGCTTCAGAAGCGGGAGTCGGATGGTATCATCGGTCATGGTACGACTGCCTCATCTCAACTGCGCCCGTCGCATCGGCGCCCGGATTACCGACTGGTCGTTCTGTGTTTCAGTCTATCCAACGCGGCTTGCCCCGCCGCTCAGGAATGTGCTTCGCGCACCGCTGCGACCAGCGTCCGCGCCCGGTCAGTCAGTTTCGCCCAGTCGCCCTGCTCCACCGTCGTCGCATCGAGGAGATTGCTGCCGGCAGCAATTGCGATCGCGCCCGCCCGAATGAAGTCGGCGGCATTCTCCTCCGACACACCACCGGTCGGGATCAACTTCACGTGTGGCAACGGCCCCCGCACGTCCTTCAGGTAGCGCGGACCTCCAACAGATGCCGGAAAGACCTTCACAACCGAGGCGCCCGCCTCCCAGGCGGTCAGGATCTCGGTCGGGGTGAACGCGCCGATGACCGTCGGGATGCTGTATCGGTTGCAGAGCCGAATTGTCTCAATCTGGACGGTCGGAGTCACGATGAAGTCCGCCCCCAGCAGGATCGCGGCACGCGCCGTCTCCGGATCGAGAACGGTTCCGGCTCCGACCAGCATGCGATCGCCGAGCGCAGCCTTTGTAGCGAGCACCGCCTCGCCGGCCGCCGGGTTGGTGTAGGTGAACTCGACCGCCTCGACGCCGCCGGCAGCGAGCGCCTCCGCCATCTCGGTCGCCTTGCTGTAGTCATCGAGGCGGACGATCGCCACGACGCCAGACTGCTCGATTCGCTCCACCGTGCCCATCGCATTCCTGTCCTTTCGGGATACCGCAGGCTGCCCATTCTCGCCGCTTCCCGGTACCATGCAGCAAGACGGGTACGAAACAACGCGAGAGATGACGTGCGACGACGATTCACACTACCGCCTCATCTGCGCGGACTCGGGGAACCGATTGAGCGGTTCGCCCAGGCCAATATCGCGCTCGTGATCGTACAGGCCTTCATCATCCGGTTGTCGATCGCGCTCTCGATTGCGGAGACAGACGAGCCGGACATGGCGGTGCTGCTCGGGATGCTTGCTGCCGCGGCCGCTGCCGGAGCGCTGGTTGTGGTGCTGCGGCGGGTGATCCGTCGCTTCCCCAGACGCAGCACGCGAATCGCGCTGGCGCTCGGATCACTCGCTTTTCAGGCACTCGCGTTTCAGTTGATCTACAGCTATGCCTCCTAAGCGGTCTGCCTCGCGGCCTGCTCGGCTGCGCGCGTCAGGACCCCATCTTGCGCCAGCCGCTCCATCTCGGCGACGACTCGCTCGAACTCGGAGGCAGCCGTCTCCAGCGGCTCTCGCTGGGTGAGGTCAACCCCGGCCCGCTTGAGTATGTTCATTGGGTAGTCGGATCCGCCCGCCTCGAGCATCTCAAGGTATCGCTGCTGCGCCGGGGTACCCTCGTCACGAACGGCCGTGGCGATGTTGATTGCCGACGACATGCCGGTCGCGTACTGGTAGACATAGAAGGCGCGATAGAAGTGCGGCACGCGGCTCCAGTGCACCCGCACCTTGTCGTCGACGTTCACGCCGGGCAGGTAGGCCTCGTGTAGCTCCCCATAGAGTTGGTTGAGGGCATCGAGGGTGAGCGGCGTCCCCGCCTCCACCATCGCGTGGGTGCGTTGCTCGAACTCCGCGAACATCGCCTGCCGGAAGACAGTTCCGTAGAAACTGTCCGCAAAGCGGTTGAGCAGCGCGAACCGCTGCACCGGATCCCGCGCCTCATCGCTGCCAAGCAGATCCCAGGTCAGCAACACCTCGTTGACGGTCGATGCAATTTCCGCCAGAAAGATCGGATAGCTGGCGAGGTGGAAGGGCTGCGCGCGATTTGAGTAGAAGCTGTGCATGGCGTGCCCGGCCTCGTGGGCCAGGGTGAAAACATCCGAGAGCGTGCCGTTCCAGTTCATCAGCATGACCGGTGGTGCTCCGTAGGCGCCCCACGAGTATGCGCCGGATCGCTTGCCCTTCGTCTCGTGGACGTCGACCCACCGTGATTCGAAACCGCTTCGCAAATCCCTGACGTACTCTTCGCCGAGCGCCTGCACGCCGCGCAACACGATTTCGACGGCATCGCGAAAGTCGTAGTGCTTCGTCGATTCGGGCGCAAGCGGCACCCGCAGGTCGTATACCTCCAGCCGGTCGACGCCGAGCGCCTGCCTGCGGAGATCGAGATAGCGCTCCAGGATCGGTCCAGACTGGCGCACCACCTCGATCAACGTGTCGTAAACACTGTCCGGCACGTTGTCGTCGAACAGCGCCTCACGGCGTGCCGAGTCGTAGCCACGGATACGGGCGGACGTGACATCCTTGCGGACAGACGCGCCATAGAGGCTGGAGATGGTGTGCTCGTGCCGCTGATACGCTTCGATCATCCGATCGTGCGACTCCCGGCGCACGTCGCGGTCTTGACTCTCCTGGAGCAGTCCGTAGCGCCCCTTGGTGAGCGCAATCGTGTTCCCCTGCTCGTCCGCAACCTCGCCGTACTCGAGATCGGCATTGTCCAGCGCATTGAACGCCTCGGATGCCGTCCGCGTCACCTCGCCCATTTGGGCAAGCACCTCCTCGACCTCCTGTGAGCGAACATGCGCCCGCTGCCGGTCGAGATTATCGAACATGTGCCGGTAGGTGCTGAGCTCTTCTGCCGAGGCGAGCTGTGCGAACTCCTCCCTCGGCAGGGCGAGCAGCTCGGGTTGAACGAAGGCGAGCGCCTGGCTGGCACCGATCGCAAGCGCGATTGCCTGCTCGTACCGGGCGTTGGCCTCGGTGTCCGTGGTGTCTTCGTCTCGGCGCAAACTGGCGTACACCAAGAGCATCGAGAGACGCTCCTCCAGCAGGTTGATCGCCTTCAGCGCCTCAGCAACGACCGCCGGCCCCTCGCCCAAGCGGCCCTCGTACGACGCAGCCACCTCAACGAGGCCCGGGATCTCCTGCGCCTCCTGCTCCCATCCCTCGTCGCTCACGAATATCGTCCTGAGATCCCAGGTATCCTCGACCTTGATCTGGTCGCGTGTCGGAATCTCGTTCATCGCCGTTGCCATGCATGCTCCTCGTCACGGGAACGCGCTGCATCAATCATGCCCGGCGCTGCCCGTGGTGTCAGCAGCCAGGTCGCAAGTTACCCCAAGTATCCTCCATTCCGGCCGCAACGGGCATTTCCCACTGGCGAACTGAATGCATACGCTGCCACCGAGGTCGGGCAGCGATGGCATACAATCGCTTGAGTGGTAGCCTGTACACCCACACGGGTATGGTCGGAAGGCATTCTTGAGGAGTTTCGAAATGAGCATGACTGAACATCGCTTCCGGGTTCCCGGCATGAGCTGTGGACATTGCGAACTCGCTGTAAAGAGCGAGCTGCTCAAGGTAGATGGCGTCTATAACGTCGACGTGAACCTGGAGACCAAGACCGTCAAGGTGGACCACGACGCTGTCGTCAGCACCGTTGCCATGCGCAGGGCGATCGAGGAAGCCGGGTACGAGATCGAGGGGTAGCGTGTTGTCTGCCGAGCATTCCACCACTGGCGGCCACAGATCCGAGCAGCGCACCTGTGGCGATTGCGGCGACACTTACGCGTACACGGAGACCGAGCAGCGATTCCGGTCGGAGCAGGGCATGAAGCTGCCCACACGGTGCCCACAGTGCCGCGCGGATCGCCGCGCCGCCCGCAACGCTGACCTGGTCGCCGGCGAGACCGCTTCGCGATCTCGCGCCAGGCGCCAGCGCGAACGTCGTCCCGAACCGCAGGGCCGCGGCGGTCACCGGCACGGCGGCAATGGATTCTCCGGCGAGCGGTACCCGGCTGTTTGCGCTGACTGCGGCCAGAGCACCATGGTGCCCTTCGTCCCGCGTGGCGACCGTCCGGTCTATTGCCGATCCTGCTACAGCGCGCGACGTGGGCGATAGCGATACACCGTTGTACTAGCCGCACGGGACAACAACCAGCCGCGAAGCGAACACGGGGCGGGGACAACCAAAATCCCCACCCCGTGTGCCATTCGTGCCCGGCAGTTGCCTAGCTGTCGATGTCCTGGGCGAACTCGTCCTCGGCGACGGTCAGCACCTCGTCGGTGATCGTCACCATCCGGTCGATCTCGTCCTTCGTCACCACCAACGGTGGTGCGAAGTGCATCGCCTCGCGAACCCGCGTGATCAGGCCACGATCGGCCAGCATCCCGGTGACCCGCTTCGCGAACCGGTGCGTCTTCGGGAAGTTCTCCTTGGTCTCCTTGCTCTTGACGAGCTCGATTGCCTGCAGCAGGCCGACGCCGCGCACATCGCCGACGGTCGGGTGCGCGCGCAACTCCTCCAGTCGCTCCTTGAGATAGGCCCCCATCTCGGCGCCGCGCTGCACCAGGTTCTCGTCCTCGAAGATCTGAAGGTTCCGCAACGCCGCCACGGCACAGACCGGGTGCCCGCCGAAGGTCAGCAGGTGGGCCATGGCCACATCGGCCTGCTCCTTGAACGACTCGAAAACTGCCGGGCGGACGACCGTCGCCGCCATCGGCGCATAGCCGGACGTGAGACCCTTGGCCATCGTCATGATGTCCGGCACAAACTCGAACTGCTCGGTCGCGAACATCGTCCCCGTGCGGCCGAAGCCGTTGATCACCTCATCGGCAATCAGCAACACGCCATGGCGATCGCAGATCTCGCGAAGCATCTGCCAGTACTTCTTCGACGGCACGTGCACGCCCGCCGCGGACGAGATCGGCTCGCCGATCACCGCCGCCACCGTCTCCGGCCCCTGGTTGATGATCTCCTGCTCGACGTACTTCGCCGCCATGATGTCGGCTTCCTCGCCCTCGAGCCCGAAGTCGCTCTTGTAGCGGTTCGGGTGCGGGACGTGCGAGACGCCATACATGAACGGGCCGAAATACTTTTCCTCGCGCATAGCCGTGAGGCTCATCGCGCCGTGCGTCATGCCATGGTAGGAACCGCGGCGGGCAATGATCTTGTAGCGACGGGGGAAGCCGCGCATCGCCTGCACCTGCTTGGCGATCTTCAGCGCCGTCTCGACTGCCTCAGAGCCGCCGGAGCTGAAGTAGACGCGGGAAAGATCGCCCGGCGTCAGTTCGGCGAGCGTGTGGGCCAGCTCAACCGCGGGTTCGGTGGTGAAGGCCTCGGCGGAGGCATAGGCGAGCTTGCCGGCCTGCTCGGCCATCGCCTGACCGATCTCGGCCCGGCCGTGTCCTGCGTTGACCACCCACAACCCGGAGATGCCGTCGAGGTACTCTTTGCCGTGAACATCCCAGATCGTCGACCTCTCGCCGCGCGAGAAAACCTTCAATCCCTGCTGCTCGGCGAGTTCTGACCACGAGCGGGTATGAATCCAGACGTGCTCGAGCGCTTCCTGCTCGACCGTCTCGGGTGCGCTGGTTCTCGTTTTCTCGTCGACGTTTGTGCTCATGCGAAGCCTCCTCCTGACGCAGATAGTGGGTGCCGGCACGCGATGTGGGTCAACGGTCCGGCTACCGGGTATGTGGCGAGAGTATAGCAGCGCCATCGGGGGCATCTGCCGCAGGGCCCGCAACCTTGACGACCATGCTCTGTGGCATATAGCGTGGAAGCACGCAGACAGCCGCGTGGAGCGCAATGCGACGGTTCAAGGAGCCCTTTACGTGCCAACCACCGATGCACTCGATTCTCCGGATATGCTGGTCATCGGCCTTGGCACCGCGGGCCGAGCCGTCCTCGATGCTGCCTACGCGGTCGGTGTACAAGCGATCGGCGTTGACCAGTCTCGTCTCTCGACTGACGTGAGCCCTAACCTCGCCTTTGATGTGACACGCGCGTGGGGCGTTTTCAGTGACGGTACGGTGGTACTGGCCGGACCAACGGTCCGCTGGCCGTGCAAGCCGAAAGCCATCGTGGTGGCAACGGGCAGCCTCGACCTGCCGCTGCCCATGCCGGGATGGGAGTTGGACGGCGTCACCGGCGCTCACCATGCCCGCGAACGACTACCGGATGGCGCGCGTGTCGTGGTCATCCGTGGACCCCACGCCGGCCTTGGCAACCGTCAACCGGATCTCTCGATGTTCCAGGTGATCGCCGATCGCGATGTTGCGGGTGACGCCCCGGTGACCATTATCGGCGACGGGCATGTCGAGGCCGTTGTCATTGGCGATGACCAATTGGAGACGAGCTACGTCCTGTTGGACAACGGCCTGCAGCCCGAGAACATTCTCGCACGGATGGCAGGCGTCCCGAACTTGTTCTCGGCCGCGGCAGGTGGCGATGTGATCGTGCCAGGAGCGGTGTTCGCTACCGGCGGCGCTCTGCTCTCGCTGGTTGGAGATGCCGCGGGCATTCACTCCGATCGTGAGCGGGTGGTCCGCGATGCAGCGGAGACCGGACAAGTCCTTGCCGAAAGCGTTCTGACCGGCCACATCCCTGTCTCCACGATTTCCGAGCGTTTTGCCTGGCCGGCCGGCGGGGCACCGGTCCTGCCGAGCCAGGCCACGTTCGACACGCTGGTCTGCCCGTCGGAAGGCGTCACCGTTGGCATGGTTCGCGAAGCGATCGCCCGGGGTGCCATAACGGTCAACGACGTAAAGCGCCGCACCCGTGCGGCAATGGCGACCTGTCAGGGACGCGACTGCCTCTGGACGACCCGGGCCATGCTTGCCGAGGCGAACCGCAACTGGGAAACGCCGATGACGGCGCGTCCACCCGCAGTCGGCATCACCCTTCAGGAGCTGGCCGGTATCGCCGGGGACTGAGCCACAAGAAGGGCGAGCCACAATCGATCCTTCGAAGCTTACATGCATCCTGAACCGGCGAGGTATCGCGCTGCCAAGACGAGCCGGAGCATCCCCACATATGCAGCATGTTGGCCGGGAGGGCCGGCACCCCTGAAGCGCAAAACATCGTAATCGGCAGCGGCACGGGAGCTGCCGGCGCTGTTCGCAGCAATCCGTCGTTTCGCGCAGGGTGCAATTCGCTTGCCTGACTCTCGCAGGTTGGCTGTCCACGCTCACGGCATCGCAGTTGCTACTATCCAGGGCAAAGAGAACCGACAGGCCGGAGCGCCCGTGCTCGGTCTAATGACACCACCGCGAATCGTTTCACCACCGAGGAGGAGTACGGCATGTCTTCCAAGACCACCAAGTCCCGCCTGGTCATCGACTTCCGCAATGCCACAAATGTCGTGGTTGGAGAGAGGCACGGGGTCAGCACTGCCGAGCTGGAGGAGATCAGCCAGACAGTCAGCGAGCAGCACGATCGGCTCATGCGCGAGCATGGCGCCGGCGAGCAGAGGTGGATGGATCTCCCGGACGACACCGGGCTTGCCGACGAAATCGTCGCCTTCGCAGGCGACGCCCGAAACCGGTACGACGACTTCATCCTCGTCGGCATCGGCGGCTCATCGCTCGGCGCAATCGCGACCGTCCAGGCGCTCGCCCACCCCTACCGCAACATGCTCCCCAAAGAGCGGCGAGGCGGACCCCGCATTTTCGTCCTCGACAACCCCGACCCTGAAAAGATCGCCGCAACGCTCGACACCGTTGACCTGAGCCGCACGCTGGTCAACGTCGTCACCAAGTCGGGGCAGACCGCCGAGACGATGGCCAACTTTCTCGTCGTGCGCGACGCCCTCATCCAAGCGCTCGGCGAGGAGCAGGCACGCCAGCAGATCGTTGCGACAACCGACCCCGAAAGCGGACTGCTGCGCCAGCTGGCCGACCAGGAGAACTACCGGACCTTCCCGGTGCCTCCCGGCGTCGACGGACGCCAGACGGTCTTGAGTGCTGTCGGCATGTTGCCGGCGGCAATGGCCGGCGTGGACGTTCACGGATTGCTCGCCGGCGCGGCAGCCATGCGCGAGCGCTGCCAGACTGGCAATCTGCTCGAGAATCCCGCCTATCTGCTGGCCGGGCTCGCGTGGCTGGCAGACACCGAGCACGACAAGTCGATGCTGGTAACGATGCCCTATGCTGACGCCCTCTTCGGCATCTCGGACTGGTTCCGCCAACTCTGGGCCGAGAGCCTCGGCAAGAAGCTCTCGGTGGACAACGAGGTGGTCTACGCGGGGCAGACGCCGATCAAGGCGCTCGGCGCGATCGACCAGCACTCGCAAATCCAGCTCTACACCGAGGGTCCAAACGACAAGCTGATCCAGCTGATTGCCGTCGGGACGTACCGCGAGACAGTGAACATCCCGACGCCGCCAGCCGGAATCCCGGAACTTTCCTACCTTCAGGGTGGCGAGCTGGGCGAGCTGCTCGACAAGGAGCGGGTGGCCACCGCGTGGGCCTTGGCGAAGGCCGACAGGCCGAACCTGACCATCACCACACCGCTCATCGACGCCTTCGCCGTCGGTGAGTTCTTCTACCTGATGGAGTTGCAGACGGTCATGGCCGGCGCGCTCTACAACGTCAACCCGTTCGGTCAGCCAGGCGTGGAGGCCGGCAAGAATGCCACCTATGCCCTCATTGGCCGCGAAGGGTACGAGGACCTCCGTGCGGAGCTGGAAGCGCCGGTTTCAGAGGCCGAGCGGTTCCTCAACGCGCCGGTTGGTGACTGATAGCGGTCACAGTTCCGGCGAACCGGCTAGAATCAAAGCCGAACGCGCGAGTGCGACGCGTTCGGCTTTGTCGTATCCACAGGCCCCCGAAGGAGCAGCCGTGGCAACCGGGACTTCCTTTGTCCGGATCATACTCTACACCGCTGCAGTGCTCGCGGTGCTCGGTATGGTGTGGTTTGTTGTCCAGGCGCGCTCGATTCTGGTGCTGCTCATCCTCGGCATCATCTTCGGCACCGCCATCGAGCCACTCGTGTTCCGGCTGAGACGATCCGGCCTGTCGCGCGGACAGAGCATTATGGTGATCTACCTCGCCATCTTCGCGATCATCGGCACCGCGGTCTATCTCGTGGTGCCGATCCTGGTGCGCCAGGTTACGGCCTTCGATGCCGCCGTTCCGGAGATCTTCGAAAATCTTCGGGCACAGGCACTCGAGCTAGACAACGCCCTGATTCGGCGCACTGCGTATCAGACCCTCTGGCGCATTCAAAATGGATATGAGCAAATCCGCAGCGGCCCCGAAATCGGTCAGGACCAAGCGCTGGGGCTTGCGACGTCGGTGTTTGGCATCCTGCTCTCGCTCTTCTCGCTCCTCATCATCGCCTACTACTGGATGACAGAGAAGGCGACCATCAAGCGGCTCGTCCTCGGCCTCATTCCCTTCCCGAGACGGGAGCGCGTTCACACCATTTGGGATGAGATCGAGTACAAAATCGGCGGCTGGACCCGCGGTCAGCTCCTGCTGATGGTGATGATTGGCGTCAGCTCGGGCGTTATCTACTATTTCCTCGACCTGAGGTTCTGGCTGGCCCTCGCGATCTGGGCCGGATTGACCGAGGCAATCCCGTTCATCGGCCCCTTCATCGGCGGCGGCACGGCCACGCTCATCGCGCTCGCCGACTCGCCCGAGAAGGCCGGCCTCGTGATCCTCGCCACCTTCCTGCTCCAGCAGCTCGAAGGTGCGATTCTCGTTCCCCGCGTGATGAGAAACGCGGTCGGCATGAGTCCCCTGACAGTCGTGCTGGCCGTGCTGATCGGCAACGCGCTGGCCGGGCCGATCGGCTCGCTCCTGGCGATTCCGATCGGGGCCGCCACGCAGGTCGTTGTCCAGAACCTGCTGCGGTTGCGTGACGACATCATCACGACCGAGCTGCGAACGATGGACATCACCCCTCTCTCCGAAACCGCGGTCAACTCGCCGTTCGCGGAGCAGACGGATGAAGCCGATCAGGAGCACCACCGCCATTACCCGCTGGTCGGGCCCGACCCCCGTCCTCGTCTGCAAGGGAGGCGCGAGCACGGATGAGTGAGCTTCGCACCAAGGTGCCGGACGCGGTGGATACAACCGAAGACTCCGACGCCATTGAGCCGATCCGGACCATCATCGCCCTGTTCGACGACACCATCGACGCCGAGCATGCGCTGACCGACCTGCGACGAACCAACCAGCCGTCCGCGGCAATCTCCGTGATCCTCCGCGAGAGGGTGTCGCATCGGGACTCCAATATCACGCGCGAAACACTGCTATCGCGCGTGGTTGCGGCTTCCGCGCTTGAGGCGGTTGGCGGCTGGCTCCAGGGCCTCGCCTCGCTGATTCTGCCCGAGGACCGTGCCAGCTATCTCGTTGCCGGGCCCATCGGCGTGATGCTCGCCAGCATCCACGAGACCCACGACATGGACGAGAACGACGAGACGGAGGATACGACCTACCGGGTGACTAGCCGGCAGCTGACACGCGCCCTGACCCTCTTCGGTTTCGAGGTGGACGAGGCGACCTACGTGGAGCACCGGGTTGTGGCCGGTTCGCCGCTCATTGCGGTGACCGCCGAGCACGCGCCGGTCCTGCGGGACGCGCACGAGATCTTCTCCGGCAACACCGCGGTCCATATCGGCCTGACTCACACGGACCGGTCGATCCAGTCAGTCGCCGCCCGGCTGCTCATGAC
>DASYWL010000225.1:0-6081 GCA_035936055.1 Thermomicrobiales bacterium | reverse complement strand
ACCACCGTTGCCACATGATCAGGGCTGATGGCCTTAAGGGGGCAACCTGCGACTAGCGGAGGTCACTCAGGGGCAGACGCGCACCGCTGACACAGAGCAACGGTACGTGTCGGAGGTCGCAGAGCGTGCGCGAGCCCGTCGCGAACATCGCCAGCCGGAGCTCCTCGATCAGGACACGGAGCATCGCCACGGCCGCCGCCTCGCTGTCCGCGGCCGCCTTCAGCATCGGGCCGGCAAACCCGACAAGGTCTGCACCGAGCGCCACCGCCTTGGCAGCATCGAGACCCGTGCGCATCCCACCGCTGGCGAAGAGAACGGCGTTTGGGAGCGACTCGCGCACCATCCGAAGGCTCTCCGCAGTCGGGATGCCCCAGTCGACGAAGGTCTCGCTCAGCCGCCGGTAATGATCGTCCCCGGCGCGGTGATGCTCAACGGCGCTCCACGATGTGCCGCCGGCGCCACTGGTGTCGATCGCGGCAATCCCGGCATCGTGGAGCTGTCGGGCGACATCGGCGGAGATGCCGAAGCCGACCTCCTTGACCACCACCGGGACCTCCAGCGCGTCGCACACCTTGGTGATCTTGCAGAGCAGGCCGGAGAAATCGCGGTTCCCCTCCGGTTGCAGCGCCTCCTGCAACGGATTGAGGTGCAGGATGAGCGCATCGGCGTCGATCATCTCGACCGCGCGCCGGCATTCGGCGACGTCGAACCCGTGGTTGAGCTGCACGGCGCCGAGGTTGGCGAAGAGCAGCACATCAGGGGCGACATCCCGAACAGCGAAGAACCGCGCGCGGCTTCCATCCTCGATCGCTGCCCGTTGCGAGCCAACGCCAATTGCGCAACCGTGCTCCTGTGCAGCGATCGCCAGACGGCGGGTGATTTCCCAGCCGCGCTCGATCCCACCGGTCATCGAGGAGATGAGGAGCGGCGCGCCAAGCTCGCGGCCAAGCACGCTCGTGGCTGGGTTGACCTCCCTCAGATCCAGCTCCGGCAGGGCGTTGTGGAGGAACCGGTAGCGCTCGACGCCGCTTGTTGTCTCACGCGCCTGTACCTGCTGCTCGAGATTGATACGAATATGATCGGACTTGCGCTGGCCCGTCGCCGATGATCCGTCTGTCACGCTCTCACTCCCCTGTCACCCTCACACGCAGCCCAATCGATGGGCACCATCAGGCAGCGATGTCCTCGCGATCTTCCGCCGCCGGCTCCTCGGACGCCCTGTGGCCCACATACCGGCCCAGCTCGTGTCGCAAGGCAGCTTCCAGCGTCGGGAAGGCAAAGTGGAATCCGATCTCCTGGAGCCGGGCAGGAACGACCCGCAGGCTGATCAGAATGAGCTCCTCGGCCAGCTGGCCGCCGACGGTGCGGGCAGCGAAGGCCGGCACACGCAGGAAGGTCGGCCGCTTGAGGACGGTGCCGAGGGTCTTCGTAAACTCCTCGTTCGTGACCGGCTCAGGCGACGTGGCGTTAATCGGCCCGGAGAGCTCCTCGTTGATGATCGCCTCGTGGATGACGCCGACCAGGTCGTCGAGGGCGATCCAGCTCATCCACTGCTTGCCGCTGCCGAGCGGTCCACCGACCCCGAACCTGAACGGTAGCGCGATCAGCGGCAGCATACCGCCCTCGCCGGCCATCACCACGCCGAACCGGGCGTTGACGACCCGGATGCCGGCCACCTTCGCGGGCTCGGACGCTGCCTCCCACTGGCGCACAACGTCAGCGAGGAAGCCCTCACCACCGGGCGCCGACTCGGTCGTCTCGCGATTCCCGGTGTCGCCGTAGTAGTTCACGCCCGATGCGGTGACGAGCACCTTGGGTGGCGACTGCAATCCGGCGAGCGTGCGGGCAAGCAGCTGCGTGCCCTCAACGCGGCTCTGCAGGATCGCCTGCTTTCGCTTCTCCGTCCACAGCCCGCTCGAAATGGAGACCCCGGCGAGGTGGACGACCGCGTCGAGTCCCTCGAGCGACTCGGCATCGATCTCTCCCGTCGACGGGCTCCAGGAGATCTCATCGCTGGCCTTTGGTTCCGAGCGAACCAGCCGCAGGACGTCATGCCCGCCGCCTCGCAGGAATGCCACCAGCCGCTCGCCGACCAGTCCGGTGGAGCCAGTTATCGCGATTCTCATAGGTGTGTCCTTTCGATTCCGGACGAGTCGCTGGAGATCGATCCGGGTACGGGTGTGTCGCAGCTCGAAGAGGCGATCCATTTCAGCGTTGACCCTGCTTCCAACGACTACCCGTCCAAGCGGGCCCATCGGAAGCCCGTACTCAACTCGATCCTCCAATACCGCATGGCCATTGCCATCGCTCCAAAAGTGATGCTCGTGCCGCCACGACCGGAACGGCCCCTTGACCTGCGTGTCGACAAAGCCGAGTGAGTCGACATCGTCGGTGTGCACGAGATCCCAGGTTACCCCGATCGGTCCCACCAAGGGAATGCGCAAGCGCTTGCGGTCCCCGGGACGAATGGTTCCGACGACCTCCTCTACCTCGACCTCTCGCCATGGGGGCGAGAGCCGGTGGAATGCACCCGGGCTGTCATGCCAGCTGTAGAGCTGCTCGGGCGTCGCGGGCTTTGGGGTGCGGTAGATTCGCGTGGTGGGTGCCATGGTGTCTCTCCAGCGACGATGCCCGGACCATGCGGTTGCCCGTCCGCGCATCCATTAACGCGGGCAATCCGGACCCTTCCGGCCTGCGCGCCGTGCGCTGCCATAGATGAGACCACGAGCACGTTAAGCGTGCCGTCGGAGACCTGACCGATTGCGAACACATCGTAGACCATGCCGGCCTCGAACGTGACGCCAGACAGCGGCAAGGCGACGTCCATGGTGCCAGCCGGGCGGACCTCAAGGTCGTAGGTGTCCGCCGGAACTTCGATGTAGTCACTGGCGTTCGGGAACTCGACGTTCGAGATCAGGACATCACCGCCAGCGACGGCGACATCGATGGCCGGCGCGTCAGGAACGGTGTGAATCGCACGCAGGCGGGCCGTATCGTTGGCGAGCTGGCTGGGATCGGCCCCGTAGATCTGCGGAGCGATCTCGTTGAGGAAGCCCGTTGCAGCGACCTGGTAGGCCTCGCCGGCTTCAAGACGTAAGGGTCGCGTCGATCACGGCGGTTTCCAGCGCGGCGCCCGTGGCCGTCACCTGGATCTGATGCTCGCCCGCGGGAAGGGCGAGCCAGCCCGACCACCAGCCAAACGCGAGGCACGTCAGGACCTGCTGACCGTCGACGTAGATGTCGACGAGCGGCGCGTCCGGGGAGGCATGCACCACGCTGACGCAGGTATCGCCTTCCGAGCCGATCCCGAGAGCAGCAGTACAGCTGCCCAAGTGACTCGCAGCGGGAGTGCTTTCCTAGGCGGCGACGCCACGACCAGCGGTCACCATCATCAGCATCAACACCAGCAAGCCGGTGATCGAGAGTATTTTCCGTGGGAACGTTCGACTGCTCATTGTGAACTCCTTGTACCTGCTGTCTCGTCGGTTCGAGTCACTGCCGGCCAGCGGAGGGGCCATCCGTGCCATGTCTATACATTAATATACAGTTTAGGTTTATACTTTTCAAGAGGGAAATCCGAGGCGCAACTCCCGAGGCCAACCCTTGTGAAGGGCGGCGATGGCGAGCATGCCGGAGGGCGTGCTACACCACTCTCGACTGGAGGTTGAAGTTGAACGAGCGCCAGAACGGTCGACAACCAAAGAGTGATCTCCTGCCCATCGGGAGTGTCGTGCGCCGGCTCCAGGAAACACACCCATCCGTTTCCCAGTCGAGCCTCCGGTTTCTCGAACGCGAGGGGCTCATCGAGCCGACTCGCACGCCAGGCGGTCACCGGCTCTACTCCGAGGCGGACATCGAGCGCATTCAGCAGATCAAGGCCTGGCAGGACCAACGTCTTTCGCTCGACCAGATCCGCGAGCGCCTCGAGCAACGCGACCGCCTGCCCCACCCCGGCGATCTCGCCGATGGCTTTCTGCAGCTCATCCTCTCCGCGCAGCTCGCAGACGCCCGCGCCCTGCTGCTGCATGCTGATTCACTCGGCATGCCGCTCGCGGCGTTGTTTGGCGAGGTGCTACAACCCGTGCTGTACGAGGTCGGCCTCCGTTGGGAAGATGGGCGCATGCTAGTCGCCCAGGAAAAGGAAACCTCCGAGCTGGCGCGCGACCTGATCGCCGAGCTGAGCCAGCGACATGACGCGACTCAGCCCGACGGACCCTCGCTCGTCGCCGGGAGCGTTCAGGGCGAGCGCCACGAGCTCGGCCTGCGGATGATCAGCGGGTTGCTGCGCTCCCGCGGGTGCCGGGTACACTACCTGGGCGCAGATGTCGCCCACGAGTTCTTCATCGAGGCAGTCGAGCTCCATCAGCCCGACGCGGTGCTGATCTCCGTGAAGCTGGAGGCCAATGTCGAGCAGGTCGGCGCGGCCGCCGAACGCATTCGCGCCGCGCTGGCGGCCGACCCCGCACCCCCGATACTCGCTGGTGGCGAGGCTGTCGCTTCATCGGCCGACCACCTCCGCCAGCGGGGTGTCTACCCGATCGTGGACACGACCCTCGACGGTGTGATCGATACCGTGATGGGCAAGTTGCCAAGCTCGGCAATTGGACAGGACGTGATCTGATGCGCATCTGGGACGTCCCGCCGGCAATCCTCTGCCGGCAGCACCTGCTCGGCGAGCACCGGGAGCTGCACGGCCTGTGGAACATTCTGACGCAGGGGAAGCGCGGCTACAGCCACCATCCTGAAACGGTCAGGTGGCAGGGGAAGCTGTCGGCGCTGTACCGACGGCATGAAGCGTTAGTGACGGAGATGAAGCGGCGCGGATATCGGCACGGCACGCCGCTTGACCCACTGCTTGCGACCGGGCTGCCCGACCAAACAGACTTCGTCGACCCCATCCCACATCAATACGAGCTGCTGCGCGAGAAGCCCTGCGACTGTCTCATCGACGGTCACGCCACCACAACCGGCATCTGATTTCGGTTCTCGTAGGGCGCCCGTTCGCCACCGTGGCATCTGTGGCTCGTACCCAATCCGCTCCAAGGACACGTGGTCTCACCCCGGCCCAGCCGCATTCAAGACGACAAGGGCCGGCGATGCTCGGCTGGCGACGCAGTCACCTGGCTCGAGACCGTCGGCCTGTCCAGTACAGCGACCAGCAGAGCGAACAGCTCTGCGCGAGTGCGCCTCAGTCGCCGTGCCCGGAGGCAAGGAGGGCAATCGGACGCCACTCGCGCGGCGTCCGGTCCAGATGGGGTAAGAACTCGGGATGCGGGTGGGAAGGAGGTAGCCCGCATCCCGGCGGAATGAACGTCAGGACGCAGGAGTCGCCTGCGCAGCGGTCGTGGTGGCCGGAACAATCAGCACCGTCAGGGTCTCGTCGGCGAGCTGGCCGATAGCGAAGACGTCGTAGACCATCCCCGCCTCGAGCTCGACGCCAGGAAGATCCAGCGCCACGTCAGTGGTGCCGGCCGGGCACACTTCAAGGTCGTAGGTGCCTGCCGGAACTTCGAGGTAGTCGCTCGCGTTCGGGAACTCCAGGCTCTCGATCAGGACGTCACCATCCGCAACGGCGATATCGACGGCCGGCGCGTCGGGCGAGGCGTGGATCACCCGGACCCGGGCCGTGTCATCCTCGAGCGTGCTGAGGTCGACCGGGTAGATCTGTGCAGGATCTCCTCGAGGAGACCGGTGGCGGCGACCTGGTAGGCCAGCCCTCTTCGACAGTGACCGTCGTATCGATCACGGCGGCATCGAGCTCCGCACCCTCGGCGGTCACCTGAATCTGGTGCTCGCCAGCCGGCAATGCCAACCAGCCCGAGTACTCACCGAACGCAAGACCGGTCAGGGCCTGCTCACCGTCGAGGTAGACATCGACAGCCGGGGTGTCCGGAGAGGTATGTACCACGTTGACGGCGGCGTCGCCCTCTTCGCCGATGCCGAGCGCCGTTACGGCGTTCCCCATGTCGGTCACTTCCGGCGTGCTCTCCTGAGCGGTCATGCCCCGCGGCGCAACGGTCATCGACGTGGCAAGCGCGAACCCGGCAACGCCGAGAGAGAAGGATCGTCGGGTAGTCTTCA
>DASYWL010000224.1:0-7136 GCA_035936055.1 Thermomicrobiales bacterium | reverse complement strand
GTTCTCGGTGCTCAGCAGCGCCTTGACGGAGATGGTGAACGGACCGCTGCGGCTCGGCCCGCTCTTTGCCTTCGTGGTCGCCTCGTCGGAGTTGTCACTTGGCGGGTTGGGATCGGCGTTCTGGGCGCTCGTGATCGGGATGACGGTGACGTTGGTCCTCGAGCCGAACGAGTGGCGGGCCGTCCGATCGCCGTGACCCCATCCCTGCTTCCGACCCAAGTGGCAGGCCAGCACCGCCCGCGACCCCGCGGTCTGGGATGCCTATGGCTGGCCGGATGGGGAGGCCCTGGTGGAAGACGAGGAGGACGGCATCCTCGGTCGACTGCTGGCGCTCAACGCCCAGAAGGCTGGGCATCGGTGATCGGTGTCACGGATAATGCCCGCTAACGTCTTCGCATGCCGAGGAGGATTCGAAGGTCGGCAAAATGCCACGCTGATTCGCATCAATCACACAACCACCAAGGAGGCCGCGAGATGGAGACCACGCCAGGCGAAACGGGAGCCGGAACCGACCTGCGCGTCCGTCCGTTGCGGACGGACGACCTGGCCGCGGTCGACACGGTCCGTCGCCTGGCCTTCGGCACCTTCCTCGGCCTGCCAGACCCGCTGACTTTCCGCGGCGACGCGAACCCGGTGCGGACCCGGTACCTGGCCGATCCAGCAGGCAGCGTTGCGGGCGATCTGGGCGGCGAGGTCGTTGGCACCAAGTTCGTGGTCGACTCGGGCAGCGTCGGCTTTTTCGGGCCGCTCTCGGTGCGCCCGGATCTTTGGGATCGCGGCATCGCCCGGCGCCTAGTCGAGGCGGCACTGGCGGAGTTCGACCGCCGCGGGACCCGCCACGTCGGGCTGTTCACCTTCGCCCACAGCCCCAAGCACCTCGCGCTCTACCAGCGGTACGGATTCTGGCCCCGGTTCCTGACGGCCATCATGGGCAAACCGGTCCGTCAGCCGGACATTGAGGTCCGGTGGCGGGCCTATGCGGACGTCCCAAGCGAGGAGCAACCGGCGTACCTGGAGAAGTGCCGGGAGGTTTCCGACGCCGTGCACCCGGGTCTCGATCTCAGTCGCGAGATCAGGGCCACCGCAGACCATGGCTTCGGCGATATCGTGCTGCTCCCTGACGGCAGGGATCTCGTCGGCTTCGCGGTCTGTCACTGCGGCGCTGACACCGAGGCCGGGAGAGGCAGCTGCTACGTCAAGTTCGGGGCGGTGCGGTCGGGCCCGGATGCCGAGCAGTGGTTTCTCCGGCTACTGGCAGCGTGTGAGGCGCTGGCCGTGTCCTGGGGACAGCAGCGGCTGACGGCTGGGGTCAACACCGCCCGCCGCGAGGCCTATCGCCGCATGCAGGGACTCGGGTTCCGCACCGAGGTGCTGGGACTGGCGATGGACCGGCCGGACGAACCCGGGTACAACCGGCCCGGCGTCTATCTCATCGACGACTGGCGATAACGCCCGTTGGCGGCCAGCCTCGTGAACCGTGTCGAGGCTACCCGATGGGCGATGCGGCCCACCACATCTGGCGATCGTCCCCGGTGGCGTCTCCTGGCTGCGGCGCGATGGCGGCTATGATGTCTTCGCAGGGAGCGATTTGTGGCCTGCTAATCTCAGCCCGCCGCATCATGATCTCTGGCGTGGTCGGTCGTGGGCGCAGGTCGCCCAATGGTTTCGGTAGCGAAGCATAGTGGAATGGTCACGGGACGGGTTCGCCAGGCGAGCGACGCCGGCGTCAAGTACCCATCCGTTGCGGGCGTGCCGCGGCAAGGGATGCACATCGAGCGCCAGCCGCCGGCCGGTTCCGGTGGACACCCAAAAGATGCTCCCCCCGCAATTCTTACAGATCGCGGCCATGCTTCTCCCCTTCCGGCTGGAGCCACCAAGGGGCTCGGTCACCGCACACCGGGGGAACCGAGGCGACCAAGATGCATCGGCGCCATGTTCCTTGTATCCCTGCAGCATACGCCCGCTGTGCGTCGTGAGCAAGAACCGATGGTGTCAGAAGCCTCTCGCTGCCGAGGGGCGCTGACGGAATCTACTGCCATCCCGGAAGGCTGACTGACGCCGGAGGCTGACAGCCAAGTTGACAGCCAAGCGGGCGAGAATCGGCAAGATCGGGTGAAAGTCGAGGGCGGCGAATGTGCCGATTTTTCCGGCATAAAGGGACGCGGCAAGACGTTGCAAGACTCAGAGAATCGGACTCTGGATCAGGTAGTTGGGGTTCGAATCCCTGCGCCCCAGCCATCGACAACAGGAAGGGCGGCGGCGCAATGCGGCCGCCCTTCCTGTTGTCTTGCAGCTCACTCGACCCTACCGCTCCGTCGGGACGACGGTCTGGAAGCGTCCCAGTGCCTCGAGCGCTGGATGATCGAGCACCTCGTCGTCAGCGCTGGTCAGGATCGTCTGCGCCTGCCGGTTAGCCAACTCGTCCAAGAGCATCGACCGGTGGCGCGGGTCAAGCTCCGAAAGGATATCGTCGAGCAGGAAGACCGGCGTATCACCCGACTCCATCGAGATGACATCGGCCTCGGCCAGCTTGAGCGCCAGCACGGCCAACCGCTGCTGCCCTCGGGACCCGAACCGCGCCAGCGATCGCCCCCGGTTGAGGTAGAGGACGTCATCGCGATGAGGCCCCGTGAGGGTCATGCCGCGCCGGAACTCGTCCTCCCGGTGCGCCTCCAGATCCCGGCGGAAGGCCTCGTTAGCGCGTACCGCAGCGTCATCGAGCGATAGGTCGCCAGTCAACGACTCTGCCTGCATGCGTACCCGCGGGTCGTACTGCAAGCTGAAGTCGTTGCCGTTCGACATGCTGCTCGCGCGCCGCCTGATTGCCGCATCGAGCTTATCGACCACCTGCGCGCGCCTGGCGATCAGGTACCCACCTTCGGCAACCAGCTGCTCGTCCCAGAAGGCAAGCTGCATCACCGCCGCCGTTGCCTCCGGTCGGACCCTGTCTCGCGCAAAGGCCTTCAGCAAGCCATTCCGCTGCCTGAGTACACGGCCATATGCCGCCAGACGCCGCATATACCTGCGATCGAGCTGCGAGATCAGCACGTCGAGAGGCCGCCGCCTGTCGGCTGGCGGCCCGATCACGAGCTGTACGTCTTCAGGGGTGAAGGTGACGGTTCGCAGGTTGCCGACGAGACCGTGCGCGGTCGTCAACTTGTCGTCGACGAAGAAGCGCTTAGACTGCACGGTTTCGCCGCCGTCCGCGAGCTCCAAGGCGATACCGAGCCTCCGGTGCTCGCCATCGGTTTCGACCGTCGCCTCAATGCGCGAGAACGGCGCGACACCGAAGTCTTTCCCGCTCCCCCAACTCACGACGTCGCGGTCGTTGGCCCCCCTGAAGGAACGCGTGATGGCCAGCATCCCGATCGCCTCGAGGATACTGGTCTTGCCCGAGCCATTTGGACCAACGATGCGAACGCCGGCGTCGGGAACCGTGATCCGAACGCCGGCGTGGCACCGAAACTGGGCGATGGAAATCGTCTCGAGGTGCATGCGCGCCCGGGCTACTGGCCGCCGATGACCATTGGCATGATCACGTGACTGTAGTTCTCGGCGCCGCTCGGCCGCACGACGCCCGCCTGGTTCGCGCCGTTCAGCCCCAGCATGATGTTTCCGTGCTTGAGCACGCCGAGCACGTCCGAGAGGTACCTGCTGTTGAACGCGATCTGAAGCTCGCCGCCGGCGATGCTCGCGTCGACAAAACTCTCGCTGTTCCCGCGCTCGGCGGCGTTGGCGGTGACCTCGACACTGCCCGGCGTCATGTCATCCTCGCCAGCGTGGATAGCCAGGCGGATCACGTCGTTGTTCTCACGGGCGAAGTAGCTGGCTCGCCGAACCGCGTTGAGCAGCGTGTCGCGACCGACATCGACCCGGGTTGCGAACTCGCGCGGTACGATCTGCTTTACGTCGGGGAAAGTGCCGTCGATCAGCT
Source organism: Thermomicrobiales bacterium (assembly GCA_035936055.1). Taxonomy (GTDB): domain Bacteria; phylum Chloroflexota; class Chloroflexia; order Thermomicrobiales; family UBA6265; genus JACCVC01. Next base: position 3,202 of record DASYWL010000224.1, on the reverse strand, counting down.
GGGAAACCCACTCCGTGTCACCGAAGCGCGCGATGATCTGTGCCTTGTTCCCAGCGACCGAGATGGTGATCTCCTCATCATAATCGGCGACGAGGCGAGCAAGTTCGCGGTAGGATCGGGCCGGCACGATCACGTCCTGGCGCTCGGGGACCGAGACCCCGGACGGCCCCTCGGAGACCGCCATGCGGAAGCCGTCGGCGGCGGCGAGCATCATGTTATCGCCGTCGAAGCGCGTCAGGACGCCGGCGAGCACCGGCCGGCTCTCGTCGGTCGCAGCAGCGAACTCGACCAGTGAGATGCGATCACGCAGCGTTTGGGCATCGATCGAGATCGTGAAATTCCCTTCCTTCATCGTGGTGATGACCGGGAAGTCTTCCGGATCGATACCGTTGATTGCCGCCTTGTCGCGACCAGCGCGAACCGTGAGGGACAGGCGGTTGGGGTCGAGGTCCAGCTTCACCTCTCCGGTTGGCAGCGTGTTGACGAACTCGGAAAGCAGACGGGCGTCGACAGTGATTTGGCCCTCATCCTCAACCGAGGCGTCGATCCAGGTCGTGACGCCGATCTCCATGTTGGTCGCGGCGATCTTCAGCCGGCCATCCTCTGTGCCGATCCAGACATTGCTCAACACCGGCAAGGTCGTTCTCGTGGCAACGGCTCGAGAAACCCGCCCGAGCGCTCGCTGCAGATTTTCCTGGAGACACGATACCTTCACCGGGATTCCTCGCTTACTGACTGACGATCGACGACGGTTTTTCGGCTGGAATCATAGCATACGGACACACCGTCGCCATTCGGACGCCGGCGCCGACGACTCTGCCCACACCCTTCTGTGCCTGCTTGACAAGACAGACCAAATGTTCTAGTATGGTCCGTAGAACATTCGTTCTGATAAACCAGAACCAGAAGCACAGGAGGCTCGAGTGTTTAACCCGCAGGACCACGTGACGATTGTCGACGGCGCCGCCTATCTCGAAGTGAAGTGGCGTCTCGTATGGCTTCGCGAGCAGCATCCGGATGCCACGATCGAAACTGACATGGTCGAATCCTCGCGCGACCACGCGATCTTCAAGGCGTTTATCCGGCTGCCGAACGGTGCTTCTTCGACTGGATGGGGCAGCGAGTACCGCGAGCAGTTCTTCAACTTCATTGAGGCAGCGGAGACCAAGGCGATCGGCCGCGCGCTGGCGGCGCTCGGTTTCGGCACTCAGTTCGCTGGAGATTACTCGAGCGACAGCGGAGCCCGAGCGGGCCTCTCGGACGCCCCGGTTCGGCTTCGTGCCGTCGAGGACGGCGATCGCAGGTCGCAGCCGCAGGGCCAGCAGGCCGGCGAGCTCGAGCCGACAGAGCGGCAGCGGAAGCTGATCGACGTGCTTCGCAGCCAGCTCAACATCACAGTCGACCAGCTCGACGAGCTTGCCATGGAGCACGGGGGTGCGCCAATGGAGTCGATCGGCCGCAAGGGTGTCTCGGCCCTCATCACCGAGCTGCAGCGCATCAAGCAGGAGAAGCAGGAGCGCGCGAAGGCGAGCTAGCGCGCGTCCCGCGGGAGCAGAACCAATGGCAGGATCAACGGCCCATCCCACCACCTCGCGCCTGCTGCGCGAACTCGACGTCCTCGAGCATCGGCTTCGCGATGGCGAGCACCGTATCGAGGAGGCGCGAGACGCCGGCGCCGACGTCTCGGCGTGGGAGGAGTTCTGGATCGATCTCCTGCGCACCTACGAGGCGACTCACGATCGTCTCGCGGCGATGGTCGCCACGGACAGCCGCGCCGCCGCCTGACGGGCAACCGTCCCGACGCGAAATGCCCTCCCGATGAATCGGGAGGGCATTTCGCCGTGCTCAACGTCCGAAAAGCTAGCTCTCGTTGACCTTGACTGACGTGAGCTCGATCCTCTCGACAGGCGACGAGGGCTCGCCGCTCGGGCTCGGCTGCACCGGCACGTCGCCGATCTTCTTCACGACGTCCATGCCATCCGTCACCTTGCCGAAGATGGTGTAGTTCTTCGGCAGGCGGCCCCGCATGTCCTCCAGCACGATGAAGAACTGGCTGCCGTTGGTGTTCGGACCCGCATTCGCCATCGCAAGTGTGCCCGGCTCGTAGTCCTTGACAATCGGCTCGTCCTCGAATTTGTAGCCGGGCCCGCCAGCGCCTGTACCGGTCGGGTCGCCACCCTGGATGACGAAGCCCTTGACGACGCGATGGAAGACGGTGCCGTCGTAGAAGCCCTCCCGCGCAAGTCTGACAAAGTTGTTGACCGTCTTCGGAGCATCTTCGGGATAGAACTCGGCGGTGATGGTGCCGAAGTTGGTCTCGAGATCAGCGGTGTAGGACGCATCCTCCTTCAGCTGGTTTTCGAATGGCTGGCTCCACTGCTGCACGGTATAGTCCCTCTCGGTTTGATCGATAGCCAGTCTGCCGTATCTTCGGTCAAGAGTTTACACTGGGTCCCTCGTGGGCATGGCGTAGCGCCGTTACCTGCCGGCCAGACCAAGCTCCTCCGCATTGTTCGAGAGCGCCTCGATGAGGGTCGCGATGTGCTCGTCGAAGTCGACGCCCAGCTCCTTGGCGCTCTCTCGGATTTGGTCTCGGTCGACCGCCTCGGCAAAGCGCTTGTCCTTCAGCTTCTTCTTGACCGACGAGACCTTCACATCGCGCACGGACTTGGACGGGCGAACCAGCGCGACCGCCGAAACGAACCCGGAGAGCTCGTCCACCGCGTAGAGTGTCTTGCGCAACGGAGTGTCCCGCGCAACGCCCGTGTTCTCTCCGTGGCTCAGGATTGCGTCGACCACCCACTCCGGGTAGCCACGCTCGCGAAGCACCGGCGCACCCTCGACGGGGTGACTGTCGAGCGTCGGGTGCTTCTCGAAGTCGAAGTCATGGATGAGCCCGACCATCCCCCAGGCCTCGACAGCCTCGCCCCACTTCTCCGCGTAGGCGCGCATGGCCGTCTCCACCGAGAGACAGTGACGCTTCAGGCTGCCGCTCTCAATCCACTCGTCCAGCAGCGCGAGGCCGTCCACGCGCGTCTTTCCTGCCAGATCCGGATACGCCATCGGTACGCAACGCTCCCCTGTGCTATTCGATCAAATAATCAGCATGGCGTCGCCGAACGAAAAGAACCGGTACCGCTCGACGATCGCCTCTCGATACGCTCGCATGATCTGGTCGCGTCCCGCAAGCGCGCTCACCATC
>DASYWL010000223.1:0-10238 GCA_035936055.1 Thermomicrobiales bacterium | reverse complement strand
TTCTCATGCAATGCAGCCTGACCAATCGACCGTCAGGGTCAGTCTGGCTGACTGGCTTGGCGCGCACAGCACCGTCATCACGCGGAGCGTCACTGCAGCGATTGTGCTCGGCGTGCTGGTTCGGCTGGTGGCCGCGTTGACGCTCTCGCCGCACGTCGACGAGCCGGCCAGCGTGCTCGCCGCCCACGTGGTCGCCGAGCGTGGGCTGCCATTGCTGCCCTCCGGTACTCCCTATTTCCAGGGTTTGACCCTCTCATACCTGCTGCAGCCCTTCGTCTGGCTCGGCATCGGTGGGATTGAGCATCTGCACCTGATGCGGTTGGTGCTGGTGCTGGCCGGAGCCGTCACGCTCTATCTCTGTTACCGCCTGGCGCTGGTCGTCACCGGTGATCCGCGCGTCGGCGTGGTGATGGCGACACTGGTCGCGCTCGATCCGGTGAGCGTCCAGTGGAGCGCACACGTTCGCATGTACGGGCTGTTGCAACCCCTCACGCTGGCGCTGGCATGGGCGTGGATCGTCTTCCTTCGCGGCAACACCGGCTGGAGGCAGGTGGCTCTGGTGGCGGGGATCTACTGGGCGGCAGTCTTCACGCACGTCGGTGCCAGCCTGCTCGCCCCGGCGATGGCGGTCGCTGCCTTCGTCCTGTGGCGCTGGCAGGTGTTCCGACGATGGCGTCTGATGGTCACGCTGACCATCGCCGCGCTGGGTCCAATGCTGCTGCTGGCGCTGAACGAGCTGTTCGGAACGGCCAACGAACCAGTGCGGGAGTCGTCGTCGTTGCCCTTCTTCGTCGGCGCCAACCTGCTGGCACCCCTGACCGAGATTACCCATCCTGTGGAGGAGTGGACCGCACGCCTGACCGCCGGGATCACCCTCTATTGGATGATGCCGGTCATCATCGTGGGCGTGTCGACGCTGATCGGCGCACGTTACCTGCTACGCCGAGGGACAGGTGATGACACGCGCGCTGCCGTGGCTGCGCTGCTGGCTCTCTACTGGCTGCCACTCCTCGCCGTGGTGCTGTTGACTGCTTCGCGGAAGGTGCGCTACATCGTCCATCTGCACGTGCTGGGCTATCTGTTTCTCGCCGTGCTGCTGGTGGCGCTGTTGCACCAGACAGTGACGTTGCGTGGCGATTCCCGGTTGCGTCTGCTGGCTCGGCACGCCGCGATCATCGGCATTGTCACCGCGGTCGTCGCCGGTCTTGGCTGGCGGCTGGAGAACCGAGTGGTCCAGCCCGATTACAACCAGGCGATGGCCTACGTCGCCGACCGTCACCAGCCCGGGGAGCCAGTAATCGTCACGCTGCCACCGGTCGGCTACCTCACCATGGACGAATCCAACCGCGACGATCTCTACTTCCTTGCCGGCTCGGCGGGCTGGACCCGTGCCGACCGCTACACACGGTGGGACGAGGATGGTCGTCTGATCGACTACTGGATCGGCGCGGACTCGATCGTCTCGACCCGTATGCTCGACGAGATGCTCGCCACCCACGACAACGCGTGGGTGATCGCTGATCGCGACCGGCTCGAAGACGACTGGACCTCGACAACCGCGATCGAGCGGGTGATCCGCGAGTCGATGTTCCCCGTCTACGCCAGCGATGGCGGTGCGGTCGTCTACCGAACACTGCCGGAGCAGTTCAGGCACGACGCGGACATCCTCACGAACGATCCCGCCGCGAGCGGTGTGGGTGTCGATGACGCATGCCTGCTCCAGATGGACTGCCCGCCGCTGCCCGCTACGCCGGTGGCGTCCCCCGCCGCTCGTGGGCCGTCGGTCACCATCTGGTGATGATCCGGCGTTGGTGACGCAGCCGGATAGCCCTTTGGGGCGCACCCATGGTGAGGCTGGCACCGAAGGGTCAACCATGCGCCACGCGCCATCCGGACCTTACATCACCGCAACCGCATATGGAGAACTGTGACGGCGAGCACAACGGGTAACCATGCTCGCACCGCAGCCCCTTGGGTACCGGCTCCTAGTCGAAATCGAACAGGTCGTCGAGAAACGATTTCCGCTTCCTGCGACGGCGGGGATCGCGCTCGTACCGCGTCCGGGCCTCTCGATCATCGTCGTCGTAGTAGGACCTGCGGTCGTCATCATCGACGCGCCGACCGCCCTCGGCGATCGTTCCGGAGCGCTCGATGATCTTGTCGAGCTCGCCACGGTCAAGCCATACACCACGGCAGGTGGGGCACCAGTCGATCTCGATGCCCTGTCGATCGGTAATCTGGAGGGTTGTCTGGTCAATCGGACATTTCATGGCGGATCCTTCTTCTGCCCGCGAATCGTGCCGCTCGAGATCTGCTGTGACGTATGCCCTGAAGCAGCAAGATGAGTCAGCCCACCACATTGGACATCACGAGGCATGCGTGACCCAGTGGCAGGGCCAACCTCGCGTCCCCGGTGGCACTGAACAGCATGTGTGCAAGCGTCATGCCCAGATTCTGCCGCGTTGCGCTTTACCGGGAGGGAGTCGGCCCAACCAACTGGCCAATTGGAGCGATGAGCAGGCCCGCGATGAGCCAGCCTTCAGGAGCGGTCCGCAGCAACTCACATCGTGGGATGTGCACCATCCTTTTGTGCAGGGTGTTGACACCCCGACAGCGAGCCGTTACGCTGTGCATGTGCTTGTGAGAAACGTCACGGGCGCGAGGTGGGGTGTCCTCTGGACGCCTGATTACTGTTTATCATCTTTGCCACCGCCCGCTTTTGGTGGCCCGCACACTCAGAGGATGTTCGCCATCATGCGACCGCTCCCGATGCGCAACCGATTCGCACCTGCTTCCCCCGCAGGGCGTCTCCCCCGTCGTCGCAGGTAATTCTGTTCGCCGGTCCGGCGAGCGCTCACCCCTGTACCTGACGACGCAGCGCATCACCAAGACGGAGCACCATCCTCATGACCACGTTCGACACCAACGGCTCATCCGTGCCTGCCAACGGCGAGAAGCCCTCCATTGGCAAGGTCGTGCTCGCCTATTCCGGCGGCCTCGACACCTCGGCCATCATTCCTTGGCTCAAGGAGCACTACGAGTGCGAGGTGATTGCCTACTCGGCCGATGTCGGCCAGCCCGATGACCTCTCCGGCATCGAGGAGAAGGCTATCGCCACCGGCGCCACCAAGGCCCATGTCCTCGACCTCAAGGAAGAGTTCATCCGCGACTACGTCTTCCCGACCCTGCGCGCTGGCGCGATCTACGAGCGGAAGTACCTGCTCGGCACTGCCATGGCGCGGCCGCTGATTGCGAAGAAGCAGGTCGAGATCGCGAAGCTCGAGGGCGCGGGCGCCGTCGCGCATGGTTGCACCGGCAAGGGCAACGACCAGGTTCGCTTCGAGTTGACCTACATGTCGATGGCTCCCGAGCTCACGATCATCGCCCCGTGGCGACACTGGCACATCGCATCGCGGGAGGACGCGATCGACTACTGCCATGCACACGGCGTCATGGTCGAGGCCACGAAGAACAAGATCTACTCGCTCGACGGCAATCTCTGGCACCTCTCGCACGAGGGGGGCCTCGTCGAGGATCCCTGGCAGGAGCCGCCGGCCGATGCCTACTCGCTCACGGTCGCACCGGAGGAGGCGCCGGACACGCCGGAGCACATGACTGTCTCCTTCGAGCAGGGCACGCCGGTCGCCGTCGATGGCCAGCAGCTCGGCCCGGTCGAGATCGTCGAGCACCTCAACGCGCTCGGCGGCAAGCACGGCGTCGGCCGGGAGATCATGCTCGAGAACCGGCTCGTCGGCATGAAGAGCCGGGGCGTCTACGAGGCACCGGGCGGCACCATTCTGTCCGCTGCGCACAAGGAGCTCGAGCACCTGACTCTCGACAAGCAGACCATGCGGCTCAAGGATCAGCTCGCGCAGACCTACGCCGATCTCGTTTACAACGGCCAGTGGTTCACGCCGGCGAAGGATGCCCTTGACGCCTTCGTTGACAAGACGCAGGAGGTCGTCACCGGCGATGTTCGGCTCAAGCTCTACAAGGGCGCCTGCACGGCGGTCGCGATGAAGTCACCGTACAGTCTCTACGATGGGGATCTGGCGACGTTCGGCGCCGACGACGTTTACCAGCAGGCGGACGCCGAGGGCTTCATCCGGCTCTTCGGCCTCGGCCAGAAGGTCGCCAACCAGCGGGCCCGCAACGCCAACCTGGTCGGCACGGAGGTGACCGGGTGATGACGCACCTCCACCACGGCATCGAGTGGGAGTTGCTCTCCCGCTCTCCCGAACGGCGGCCGACGCGCCGCCACAGGACGAATCAGCGATAAACAGCATCTGTCCGTCGCGCACGGGCAGCCCGCATTGACGGGGATCAGTACGCATCCGTTCATGAGCGATCCGGGGATGGTGGGAGCCCGGAACCAGGATGCCGAACGCGCCCCCGAGTGGCCGGCCGAAGAAAGTGGGATGTTCCCGCAAGTAGGCTCGGATGGGTGGCTCCCATGGATGCAACAGCCGAGAGAAGGAGCCCGCGTCGCATGGCGCTGGCGCTCCAAGGAGGGTGGTACCGCGGGATGTGACGCCTCTCGCCCCTTCGGTTCGCGATCGACGAGCGATCGGAACCGGCGTCTTCGAACGATCGAACGACGAAAGGGGAGTCCCGTGAACCACCAGTCCGCCGCGTCCGTTGTCGACACAACCCCCGCCCAGGTGCCGGAGCTCCACTCCGTGCCCTCGACCCCGCAGCCACCGACCGCGTCGGCGCTCAAGCGCACCGTCGTCTACGGTGCACAGCAAGCTACCAGCCTGCCGGCCTTCACCGTCAGCACGCGGCTGCGGGGCCGGCATGTGCTGCTTGACACCGACCTCACGCCTGACGAGATCCACGAGGTGATCGACACTGCCAGCCGCATCAAGCGGATGTGGCAGAACGGCCAGCCGCACGCCTACCTCGCCGGCAAGACCCTCGGGCTCATCTTCCAGCACCCGAGCACTCGCACGCGGGTTTCGCTGGAGGCCGGCATGGCGCAGCTCGGCGGCCAGGCGATCTTCCTCGGGGTCAACGATCTCCAGATGAAGCGTGGCGAGACTATTGCCGACACCGCCCAGATCCTCAGCCGCTACGTCGACGCGATCGTCGCTCGCGTGGCCGACCACAACGATCTCGTCACGCTGGCCGGCTCGGCGACCATCCCGGTGCTCAACGGTCTCTCCGACCAGGCGCACCCGCTGCAGTCCTACGCCGATCTGCTCACGCTGCAGGAGGCCTTTGGCGGGCTGAAGGGACTGAAGCTGGTCTACCTCGGAGACAGCAACAACATGGCCGTCTCGCTGATGCTTTCCTGCGCCGTGACGGGCGTGAGTGTTAGTGTTGCCTCACCGAAGCAGTACCAGCCGAGCGAGGATGTGGTCAACCATGCGAAGTGGCTTGGCAAGGCGACCGGCGCGACGATCGAGATAACTGATGATCCCGCCGCAGCGGTCAAGGGCGCCAACGCCGTCTACACTGATGTTCATGTCAGCATGGGGCAGCTCGATGGTGCCGCCCGAGCGGTCGCGCTGGCGCCCTACAAGGTCACCCCAGAGCTGATGGGGCAGGCGGACGAGAAAGCGGTCTTCATGCACTGCCTGCCGATGCACCGCGACGAGGAGGTTTCGACCGAGGTGGCCGATGGGCCGGCGTCGATCATCTTCGATCAGGCGGAGAACCGGCTGCACATGCACAAGGCGCTGTTGCTGCACACGATGTGCTGACGCCGTGCCAGGAGCGATGGGGCGGTGACAAGCGAGGATGACGACATGGTCGATCTGGCTGAACAACTGACACATCCCGATGCCGTCGAGGCGGGCCAGGTCACCCTGTTGCCGTCCCTGATGGGCCGCAGCATCCTGCGCGATACCGACCTGAGCCACGAGGAGATCGAAGCGGTCCTCGACCTCGCGATCGCGCTCAAGGATCTCCGCGCACGGCACGTCCCGCATGCGTGGCTGGCCGCCAAGACGCTCGGCATGATCTTTCAGCATCCAAGCACGCGCACTCGTACCGCCTTTCAGGCTGGCATGGAGCAGCTCGGCGGCCAGGCGATCTTCCTCGGCGTGCAGGATCTCCAGCTCAGGCGGGGCGAGACGATCGAGGATACCGCCGGGATCTTCAGCCGCTACGTCGACGCGATTGCGGTCCGCGTTGCCGACCGTGAGGATCTCTTCGGGCTCGCACGAGGGGCCACGGTGCCGGTGTTCAATGGCCTGACGAGCCATGACCATCCGATCGAGGCACTGAGCGACCTGATGACCCTCAAGGAGCGCTTCGGTGCGCTGCCGGGACTGCGGTTCGCCTACCTCGGCGACGGCAACAACGTCTGCCACTCCCTGATGCTGGCTTGTGCGGCGACCGGTGTGCATTTTGCGTACGCGGGACCGAATGCCTGGTGGCCGGACCCGGAGGTAGTCGAGACGGCCAAGGGGCTGGCGATCGATGCTGGCGGTTCGGTGACGGTCACGGACGACGTCGAGACGGCGGTGGCCGGGGTGGATGCCGTCTACACCGATGTCCATGAGAGCATGGGAGAGCAGGAGATTCCAGGAAAGCTGATGGCGCTGGCACCCTACCGGGTGACGGCGACAGTGATGGCGACGGCCGGTGAGCCGGCGGTCTTCATGCACTGCCTGCCGCTGCACCGCGGGCAGGAGGTCGATGCCGAGGTCGCGGATGGTCCCCAGTCGATCATCTTCGATCAGGCAGAGAACCGGCTGCACGTGCACAAGGCGGTTCTGCTGCAGGTGCTGCATGACGAGCGCCGCGGGTCGGACAGGGACCCGGCGAGCGTCAGGTGAAGGACAGAACGGTTTGATATGAGGGCAGGGCAGCAGGCCCGGCCCAGGAGGGACTCAGCTATGGCAACGTGTCCGGAGTGTGGAGCAGACGTCGAGGTCGAGGGTGTTGAGCAGGGCGAGATCGTGCCGTGCCCGGATTGCGGCGCCGATCTTGAGGTGCTGAGCACTGACCCGGCGGAGCTTGGGCTCGCACCGGAAGAGGGCGAGGACTGGGGCGAGTAGGCGCGCTTGCGCGCCTGCCGTAGGGGCGGACCTCCGAAGGAGTTGTCCGTCTGCAACAGGGTCGACATGGAGTCGACCCGTACGGGCGATCTCCTATTGATTGCCGCAGCTGAACGGAAGGCAGAAGGGGTATCAACGTGACAGCAATGGGTGTGCTGTGTGCACGCGTGCGCGTGGAAGAGAAGCAGATCATCGCCGCGCTGGCCGACGCCGGCGTCGTGGCGCTGCCCGTCCCTCCTGCGAGCACCCCCATGCCTCCCGGCCCGGCGTCCGCCGACCTGGTGACGCTGGGCACCCGCCAGCATGAGCATGACGGCGAGACCTTGCACCACGCGCTCGGTACGATGATCGACCGGTGCCAGAACCGCCACATCGCCGCCACGCTGCTGCCGCTGCTCAGACTGAGCGGCATTGAGGTGATCGACGCGGGTCTCGCGGCGACCGGCTCGCGCATCGAGGTGGCGACCGTGCTGGTGCAGGCCGGCATTGCCCGGCCCCACGCGTTTGTGGCGATGTCGGAGGCCACCGCCCTCGAGGCGGCGGCTCGGCTCGGCTACCCGGCAACCCTGTTCCCGCAGGATGCCGGCAGCCTTGCGACTGCCCTGTTGGACCACGACACCGCCGAGGCGGTGATCGAGCATCGCGTGGTGCTCGGCGACCACAGCGAGGCGATTATGCTGCTCCAGGCCGGTGCGCCCCAGGAAGCGCAGCGCAGTCGCCATCACGTCATCGGCGGCGAGGTCGTCGCCGTCGAGGGTGCGCTCGTGGAGGCCCGCGCCCAGGAGTTGGCGGTCGCCGCGGCTGGTGCCCTCGGCGCAAAAGCGATCACGGTCGACATCGCACTGGCCGATGACCAGGTGGTCGTCTGGGATGTGCTGGCAGTTGCTGATTTCCGACAGGCGACGCTAGTCGGCAGCCGCAGCGTCAGCGAGGCGTTCGCCGCGCTCATTGTTTCCGATGATCGTGTCCCGACCGCAACGACGATGGAGGATGTCCCGGTCGCGATGACGCATGAGGGATGGGAAGTGCAGGTGAGAGATGGTGTCATTGGCATCTCGCTCACTGCCTGAGGTCGACCAGACCTCCCCGCAGGCGCTTGCCGATATCGAACTGCTTCGCGAGCTGGTCTCCATCGAGAGCCTCTCGAACCATGAGGGACCGGCGGTATCCTTCCTGCGCTCGGCCATGGCGTCCCGCGGCTTCCGCGTGAAAGACTCCGCCGCTGGCAGCGCGATCGGCACCATTGGCGAGGGCGAGCGCCACATCGTCCTGCTGGGCCACATCGATACCGTGCCGGGGCAGATTCCGGTTCGCATCGAGAACGACGTCCTGTGGGGGCGCGGTGCGGTTGACGCCAAGGGGCCGCTGGCCACCTTCGCCGCCGCCGCGTCGGCGGCAGCGGAGCAGCTTCAGTGCCGCGTCACCGTCGTTGGCGCGACCGGCGAGGAGGTGATTGGCTCGCCCGGTGCCAATGAGATCTCCTGCTGGCCGGCTCCCGATTTCTGCATCATCGGCGAGCCCAGCGGGTGGGACAGCGTCTGCCTCGGCTACCGGGGCACAATGTCGCTCATCTATCGGCTGGAGCAGTCGACCCGGCACACGGCAGGGCCGGGCGAGTCGGCCGCCGAGCACGCCGTCCGGTTCTGGAACAGCGTGCTGGCCGAGCTGGACGAGTGGAACGCCGGCGCAACCTCCAGCTTCGGCTCCATCGGCCACTCCCTGCGGTCGTTCAATACCGAGGGCGATGGTCTCACCGACGTCGCAACCCTCTCCATCGGGCTGCGGCTGCCGCCGGGCATCGACATCGAGCGGCTGCTCGACCGCATCCGCGCGCTCGCTGGCACGGTCGACATCCGCATCGATGGCATCCAGGCGGGCTACCGCACCACCAAGCGGTCGGCCCTGATCCCACCGTTCCTGCGTGGCATTCGCGGCATCGGCGGCACGCCGGGGTTCAAGGTGAAGCTCGGCACGTCCGACATGAACGTCGTCGGGCCGGTCTGGACGTGCCCGATCGTTGCCTACGGGCCGGGGGACTCCGCGCTGGACCACACGCCGGACGAGCGGATCGACCTGTCCGAGTACCTGTTGGCGATCGGCGTGTTGCGGGATGTCCTCATCGCACTCGGACGGCCCCGGAAGGAGGGCGCCGCATGACCATCTTCGGTGACCGACCGCCACGGCTCGGCATTCTCGTCTCCTACCTGCGACAGGAGGAGAAACTCATCCTCGCGGCGGCGCGGGCGCGCGGCATCGACGTTATCCCGCTCTTCGACCGCGACCTGGCACTCAACCTCTCCGCGCCGACCGCCGCCGCGAGCGGTGTCGACATCGACGTACTGCTCGACCGCAGCGTGGTCCATTCCCGCGCGGGCTACACACTGCATGCGATGGCACACTGGGGCATCCCCACGCTGAACACTGCCGAGGCTGTGACCGTCTGCGATGACAAGGCGCGCGCCAGTATGGTGCTGGAGGCGGCAGGCATTCCCTCGCCGAAGACCTACGTGGCCTATTCGGCGAACTCAGCCATTGAGGCGTGTGAGGCGCTCGGCTACCCCGCCGTGCTGAAACCGGTGACCGGGTCATGGGGCCGGTTGCTGGCGAAGGTGAACGGGCCGGAGCAGGCGCGGGCGATCATCGCTCAGAAGGCCGAGCACGGCTCCTTCCACCACGAGATCTTCTATGTGCAGGAGTTCATTGAGAAACCCGGGCGGGATATCCGAGCCTACGTCGTCGGGGACGAGGTTGTGGCTGCATCGTACCGCACCTCGGACCACTGGATCACCAATGCCGCCAAGGGGGCCGTGTCGGTGCCGTGCGAGGTCACGCCGGAGATCGAGGCGCTCTCGATGAAGGCGTGCCACGCGGTCGGCGCGCGGCTGGCGGGGGTCGATCTGATCGAGACCGACGGCGGGCTCAAGGTGATCGAGATCAACACCGGCGGCGAGTTCAAGGGGCTGATGACGACGACGGACCGCGACATCGCCGGTGTCATCGTCGAGGAGACCATGCGCCTCGCCCGCGGTGCCCGGGAAGGAGCCGCCGAACCCGCCACCATCCCGTAGGGGAGGGCCTTCTGCCCTCCCGTTGTCTGGAGGGCGCAGCCTCGCAAGGACAGACCTGCGAGGCAGGTGCCCGCCCGATGCAACCCGTAGCGCCGGCCTCGTGCCGGCCCGTCATCGATGGAAGTCGACTTTCGATCACTCGCTAACTGCATCCTGTCATGCT
>DASYWL010000222.1:0-3591 GCA_035936055.1 Thermomicrobiales bacterium | reverse complement strand
CTCGCGACGTTGCACTCGGCGTCGGAGCGGGTGTGGTGCCGGCGACCATGCCACCAACCCCCCTGGGAGGAGCTGGCGATCCGGAAGCAACCTCCTCGGAACGCGGGGCGTGACCGGTGACCACGACGTGACCATCCCCGGGATCCCGCTCCAACGTCCAGCCGGCGGCGAACGTTCCCCAGTCGAGGTCAAGCGCGACAAGGCCGGTCATCAACCGAACCAACGCCGCGCGTTCTTCGCGGGGGAGTTCCAACTTCGCCGCGCTCTCCTGGTCGGCGACGACGTGCGCGATGGCATCTTCGTCGTTCATCTGCTCGGTCAGGACCTGCTCCTGGACCGCAAGCACCAGATCCACCACCTGGTCGATCCCGACCGCACTCCCCAGCGACTCCTCAATCTCGATCGTCAGCGCCAACTGTTGGACCGCGAGCGCGCGGCGCTCCTCAACGACGACGCTGCGGCACGGCGCCAGGTCCCAGGTTTGGAAGACGCCCGAGAGTGCCGTCATCCCTAACGCGGGGTCCGCCTCGGGCGCCGCGACGAGCAGCGAGGCGTCGTCAATGCCCGCGGTGAGCAGCGCCATCGCATACATCGCGGGGACCACCACCTCGATATTGCGGGTCTGCACCTCCAGCCCCGTGCCTTCTGGCCGGCAGGACAACGCGGAGGAGGAAAATGCGGTATTGATCCCTGAGAGGTCGTAGATCCCACGCGTGACCTCACGGGTCTCAGCGAGCGAAACCGTGACGATAGTGTCATCGTCGTCAGCACCGAAGTACCCGAGCAGCTCGACAACCTGCTCGGGTGTGTTACTTTCGCCCAACGCCACTACCATGGTCTGATCTTGCGCCGCCAGGCTTGCGACTTCCGGTCTGGCCGTGAAGGCCAGCAGGAAGAACAGCGGGGCAATCATCAGACACCTCCACTGGCGTACGATTGTCGGTCCGCGCATATCGTCCGGCCGTGGCCCCATCGCGTCGCCCCCTGCTGGCGTTCACCGGACAGGCAGTGCCCCCCGCCTGTTCCATACATCCGGCTCTCGCCACAGTGTACGTACACCCTTGTCGGCTGTCAACGCCACATGGAGGGGAGTAACGTGCAGACACGAGTGGCGCCCTAATGGCACAGTACATGCACCGCGCACATGAGAGCAGATCGCGCTAAAACCGCTCAGAGGAGGTACTTAGAGCCTGTACGGGAGCAGCTTCCCTCGGGGACCGGAGCGGCGCCGAAACGAAGCCGATGGGAGGCGCTCTTATCAGAACTGGGGGTAGCGACGTGGTACTCGATAGGTCCAATGCCTTTTTCGGCGGGAGAAGCCTCTGATGGATCCGTCGGCGCCCGTAGGAGAGACGCAGTCGTCTCCCCGCACGCCGCATCCGATGGAGGTCGTGCGGCCGACCGCGGCGCCGACCGCCGCCTGGTGGCGCGGCGCCGCTATCGCCGCCATCGCGCTGGCGCTGGCGGCCGGCGCTCTGGTTCTGCTCTGGCTCTTGGCCCGGCCACTGACCTTGCTCCTGATCGCAATTGTCATCGCTCAGGCGCTAACGCCGATTGTCGCCCTGTTGGAGCAGTGGTTGCCGCGTGGCATTGCCATTGTGCTCGTCTACCTCGCGCTGGTGCTGATGGTCGGGGGGATCGGTTGGCTGGTATTGCCACCGCTCGTCGCTGAGGGCCAGACGCTGGTGATCAACGCGCCGGAGCTGATCTCCCGGTCCCGCGAATGGCTCAATGGCATTGACCCGGAGAGCTCCAACCGCGTCATGGCTGCCGTGCAGTCCGCTATCGACCGGTTTGCCGATGTGCTGCTGTCGCTGCCATTCACGCTCTTCTCGTCAGTCATCGACGTTATCCTGATCGTTTTCATATCCCTGTATTGGCTGATTGCCACACCCGCCTTGAGCCGGTTCACGCTTTCACTCTTTCCGCCTGAGCACCAGCGGCGGGCTAACGACGTGATGGATGCCATCGGCGAAACCATGGGCGGCTATGTTCGCGCAACGGCCATCAACGGGGTGATCATCGGAGTGATGACTTACATTGGACTGCTCGTCATCGGCGTGGAGTACACGCTGATCCTGGCCGTGCTCGCGGGTCTCGGCGAGTTCTTGCCAGTGGTCGGACCGATCCTTGCGGCGATCCCGGCGATCGCGATTGCGTTGCTTGAGTCCCCGCAACAGGCCGTGGTGGTGGCGGTCTTTTTCATCGCGCTCCAGCAATTGGAGAGCAATCTGCTAGTCCCGTTCATCATGCGTCAGCAGGCTGACGTGCCGCCACTGCTGTCGTTGTTAGCCCTCCTCGCCGGCTCGGCGCTCGGCGGTCTTCTTGGCGCCCTCATCGCGATCCCCCTGGCCGGGGCAGTGCGTGTCCTGGTCATCCGGGTTCTCGCCCCGGCGGAACGGGAATGGGCCGGCGCGGACGACCCGAAGGTCACGGATGGGCGACGTGCCACTAAGGTTGAGGGGTGAGAGGAGAAACGGGGCTGTTGAAAGCGGACAGACCGTCACGGCGGAAGGAAGCGCCGAGCCTGTTCGCGCTGCGCGAGGGGTTCGAGCATCCCGTCATCGACACGCTGCTCGGATTCGTGCGCCGGCACCAGCTCGAGATCACCGGGTTCGAGTTCATCGAAACCGCCGACGGTCGCCTGGTCGTCTACGACGTCAACACCAACACGAATTACAACCCGGAGGTCGAGGCGGTCGCGCCAAGGTCAGGTCCCGCCGCGATCGCCCGGTACCTGCAGGAGGTAGCCCGGGCCGCCAGCGCGCCTGCGTGGAACGGAACATCACTCGGTACGCCGCTGACGCGCCCTCGGCGCCGAGTATTCCCAAAACCGAGGCAATCCCCGACTTGACACTATACCCCGTCGCTCACGCAACGATCGGTATTCGAGTGTCAGCGGATCGATACGGTTATGAGGGCAGGAGTCACTCACTTTGGTTTTGTGACGTGCAGAAGCGGGACGAGTTCGGCTGGTACGAGGCGGCGTTCATGTTTCAGGCTTTTTCATTGCGCCAGGGGAAGCAGGACCCTTTTGCGTTGCTACCATGCGAGGACTCCGCAAAGGCCCTGTGGCCCGGTGTCGCTGAATTCGAAGTGGCGTGGCCATTCTCACGTCTCGTCATGGGCGAGTTGGACGAATTCGTGGATCGCTGGTCCGCTTGGTTCGCGGACGGATCACTAGGACAACTTCACCGACCAAACACGATGCCCGAGCGCCAGGCTGCAGGCAGCTGGAGAAGGAACTAACACTCGGACCATACGTTTGCTAGCCAAGCGTTCCCCCTATTCGGTAGTTTCAGGCGACGCCGACCCTGCCCTGGTCCGCACCCCATGCCGTGGCGAGGCGTGGGGGCTGGTGATGCCGGAAGGCCTGGTCAGCGTCCCGTCTATCATTGGCAGTGTTGAGCAGGCGAGGCGCTTGGGGCGGTGAGCGCGTGAGGCCCGGACGGATCTCCATCGACCTGGCGGCGCTCCGTAATCCGGGCTTCCGGCTGCTCGGGCTCGGTCAGGTCGGCTCGGTCACGGCGGAACAGGTCCTCACCGTCGCCGTCACGGTGTCGGTCCTCGACGTCGGCGGCGATGCCTCCG
>DASYWL010000221.1:0-8239 GCA_035936055.1 Thermomicrobiales bacterium | reverse complement strand
TGACCGGCTTCGGTCGTTACACGCGGGTCTGGACCGTCAAGACCGATGGATCGGAGCTCACCAACCACACGGCGGACGTCGACGTCACCTTCTCCGACACGGGCATGAGCGACCTCGCCACTGGCAACGGCACGCCGCCTGTCTGGATCGACAATGCCACGCTAGTGGTGAGCGGCTCGGCGCGCGGTGCGACCTCGATCTACCGGATCCCGCTCGGCAAGGGCGAGGCTGAAGCCATCACCGCCGAGAACCGGCGCGTGCTGCAGTTCGCGGTGTCGGACGATGGCAAGACGTTGGTCTACGTTGCTGGAGCGATCGACCAGCCGTTCCGTCTCTTCGCCTCGACGGTTCGGGGCAAGCGCAAGACCGTCCTGCACGACCCGAATGAGGCGCTGGTGAGCGAGGTCGAGATCACCGCTCCCATCGAACTCGACGTCACTGCACCGGATGGTGGCGACGTTCAGACCTGGCTGCTTCCGCCCCATGGTCTCAAGCCCGAAGGTCAGGTCAAGTATTCCCTCATCGTGCAAATCCACGGCGGGCCGCATTCGATGTACGGTCATGGCATGTTTCACGAGATGCAGGTTATGGCGGGGCGCGGCTACGGCATGCTCTTCTGCAACCCCCGTGGCTCGTCGGGTTACGGCGAGGCGTTTGCGATCGGCACTCGTGGCGCGTGGGGCGAGAGCGACATGCCGGATGTGATAGCAGCGGTCGATGAGGCGTCGAAGCTGGATTGGGTCGACTCCGAGCGGCTGGGCGTGACGGGCGGCTCCTACGGCGGGTACCTGACCAACTGGATCATCAGCCATGACGATCGCTTCAAGGCGGCAGTCACCCAACGATGTGTCTCCAACTTCCACTCCTTCGTCGGCACGAGCGATATCGGCTTCGACTTCGGCATCTATGAGTTCGACGGCACGCCGTGGAAGGATGCTGAAAAGCTGCTGCGCTATTCGCCGATCAGCTTCGTGGACCACATTCAGACGCCACTGCTGATCATTCACAGCGAGCAGGATATCCGCTGTCCGATCGAGCAGGCAGAGCAGATGTACACGGCGCTCCGCTACCTCGACCGGGAAGTCGCCTTCGTTCGGATTCCTGAAGAAGGGCACGAGTTGTCGCGCTCGGGCACGCCGAGCCGGCGGGTTGCTCGCCTCCACCACCTCATCGGGTGGTTCGACTCGCATCTTTAGGAAGGGCACCATGCCGCGCGTCCACCGCACCTTCGACTCGATCCTGTCGATCCTTGTTGGCGTGGCATCGGGTGCGACCACAGTTCAGGAGGCCGGCGATCAACTGATCGCATTGCATGCTGGCGCACAGGCGACCGCAACGGCGCTCTGCCGAGATGTCGCTGCCGCGCTAGTCGAAATGGAGAGCGAGGGCGAAATCGCGCAGGAGGACTCACGGGCGATCCTGGGTCGCCTCGCCTCCGATTCTCCCGAGCCGCGGCATCACTTCGGCAAGCTGAAGGAGGTCGTGCAGGCCGCGGCAGGCAGCAAGCCGCTGACTGAGCGCCTGACCCATGTGTCCCACCTCGTCACCGACGCGACGGGGATGGATGCCTGCACCCTCTTTCTCTTAGATGACGCGACGCACACGCTGGCGCTACGGGCTGCCACCGGAATGGACCCGTCCACCGTGGGTGCCGTCACCCTGCGAGTCGAGCAGGGCATCGTTGGAAGGGCGGCGAGGGAGTGGCAGACTATCGCCGCTTCGCACGCGACGGAGCATGAGGATTATCTCAACCACCCGGGCCTGACCGACGAGAGGTTCTCCTCCCAGCTTTCGTCACCGCTCATCGTAACTGAGCAGCAGCGCCTAGTCGGCGTCATCAGCGTGCATGCTCTGGAAACGAAGGAGTTCAGCAAGGACGACATCGAGTTCCTGGAGACGATTGCCGGTATGCTCGCGGTGTCGATCGACAGCTCTCGCCAGTCAGCCCGCACCGACGACCGCCTTCAGCAGAAGATTGTTGAGCTGACCACGCTGCAGCGGGTCTCACGCGTCGTTGCTTCCAGCCTCAATCTCACCGAGGTGCTCAAGCTCATTACCGAGCAGGCTGTCGAACTGGTACAGGCTGAGGCGGCGGCGATTTTCCGTGCGAGTCGCGACCTGCAACCATCCGAAGAGCCTCGGCCGTCGATCGAGTACCGGGTTGGGGTCATACGCAGCCACGAGAACGAGCGCGAACGAGACTTCGTCGTGCGTGATGTCCTCCGCACGGGTGTGGCGCGCACTCGGGACATCGCGTATAGGGACGGCATGAGTACCGTATTCTGCCTGCCGCTCAACACGGCCCGCGAGACGGTCGGATCCCTATGTTTCCGAATGCGCCAGGGAACTGCACTGGATGAGGAGCAGCTCGGGCTGCTGCAGGCCTTCGGTGACGCCGCTGCCCTCGCGATCGACAACGCGCAGCTCTACCAGGAAGCCGTGGAAAGCGTACGGACGCAGTCGGCGCTCGTCCAGGAGATGCACCACCGCGTTCGCAACAACCTCCAGACGGTCGCTGCGCTGCTCTCACTCCAGCAACGAGCCGAAGAGGGCAACCCATGGAGTCCGGAGCTGGGCGAGGCGGTCAGCCGCATCCAGGCAATCGCCGGCGTGCACGACCTGATGAGCGACGAGTCGCGACTGGCGGGTACGACCGTGGATGCCTTGGCACGGATGGTCGCCGAGGAGGCGCACGGGACCCTTACCCCTCCGGACCTGCGAGTCGAGTTCGAGATCGAGAAGTCGAACCTTCGCGTGCCGTCGCGGCAAGCGACAATCATCGCGTTGCTCATCAACGAGCTGACGGCCAATGCTATCCACCACGGCTTTCGCAGTCGCTCGCGCGGCAAAATCCGGATATCAGCACGCGAGGTGCAGGGTGTCGCAGTGCTTCAGGTCGCCAACGACGGGGAACAGATTTCGCCGGACTTTGACCCGATGCGCAGCCGGGGACTCGGCATGCGCATCACCAAGCAACTGGTGACCTCTGACCTGCACGGCGAGTTCACCATCATGCCGACCGTCGAGGGCACGCTGGCAACGATCCGTTTCCCCATCACCAAACTCACTCAGGACGAGCTCGGTCAGTCCCTGGCGGGCAGCTGAGCCGCACCGGACTCCCGGCGAAACGCCCAATCGCCGCATCGTGCCGCCCGATCACCACCGTACGCCTCATCGAGCACCTGCGCGATGTGCCGCACCTCGACGTCGATGTCATTGCGGCGCAGGGACGTTCGCAGCTGCATGTGGCAGCCCGGATTGGCCGTAATGACGGTCCTGGCACCGGTGTCCCGGATCGCCGACGCCTTCCGGTCGCCGAGATCGTCTGCCATCTTTCGACGAATGATGTTGTAGATGCCAGCGCTGCCACAGCAAAGGGACGATTCACGCATCTCGGTTAGCTCAAGACCAGGGATCGCCTGGAGAATCGATCGCGGTTGGCGCGTGATGCGCTGTGCGTGGGCGAGATGGCACGGCTCCTGATAGGAGACGTGCATCTCCACCTCTTCGCCTGGCTGGACCAACTTCTCCGTACCCAACAGTTCGGTGAGATCGACGACCCGCTCGGCGAACGCCTCCGCGCGTTCGTGCCAGGCCGGCTCCTCTTTCAACAGGTGCCCGTACTCCTTGAGGGCGGCCCCGCATCCCGCGGCGGTGACTACGACCGGCCCCTCCCCGGCTTCCTCGAACGCCGCGATGTTGGTCTTAGCGAGCCGGCGTGCCTCGTTCATCATGCCCGAGTGCACGTAGAGTGCGCCGCAGCACTGCTGGCGGGCTGGCACATCCGTGGCGTACCCGTTATGTGCGAGCGAGCGTCCAGCCGCGCGATTGACATTCGAAAAGATCGTGCTCATCACGCAACCGTTGAAGAGATGCGCCCGCGAAGGCGCTTGGTCCGGCATCCAGGACTCCTCACCCGAGAGGAGTGCTGGCTCCTCGAGTGGTGGCACCATCGCCTCCAGCGTCTCGAGCCGGAGCCGGCGCAGCACACCGGTCCGTCGCAGCAATGCTGAAAGCCCACTCTTCTGATAGAGGCGCAGGCCGCCCACGCCGAGTCGCATCCGACGAACGTCGTCGAACGGCACCCGCATCAGCGCGATTCGCAGAGCGCGCTGCCAGAGCGGTCGCGGTCGGTGCTGCTCGAGTTGAGCGCGCGCCGCCTCGACGAGTGGCCCGTACTGAACGCCGGATGGGCAGACAGCTTCACAGGCTCGGCAGTTCAGGCACTGATACATCTGCTCGTCGAATTCGGGATCAAGCAGGTCCATGCGCCCGTCGGCAACCGACTTCATCATCCAGAGCCGTCCGCGAGGAGACGATGCTTCGCTGCCTGTGAGCCGGTAGGTCGGACAGGTCGGCAGGCACATGCCGCAGTGCACGCAGTCGCGCAGCAGCTTGTCGTCCGGCACGTCGTGGCCGGAGTACCCGTGCATTGTGCGCTCGGCCTCCAGTAGCGTCTGGTTGATCGAACTAGCCTGCGTCGCCATGCGAGTCATTCTCCAGCATCACAACTGATTGGTCGGCGAGTCGGTCCAGAGCCGCCCGCGATTGAGCATATTCTGGGGATCGAAGGCGTCCTTGAGCGCCGCCATGAGCTTGCGCTGCGCCGCCGGGATAAACCACACGTCTCGCTCGGCGCGCCACGATGGCGGTGCCGAGCCGACGGTGAACCGCGCCGTAGTATCGAGCCCGTGCTCAGTCCATATGCGCGTCCATGTGCTGAGCGCCAGGGCCTCGGCATCGAACGCCAGCTCGATGGCCCCCGCGCCTGGCGAGGCGTGGAACTCGAGCGATTTCACGGGCAGCGCGCTCCGGAGTGTTCTGAGTGTCTCTACTGCATTGGACGGCTGGCAGCCTACCTCTATCGACACGCGGCCGTCGCCGCCGGCGAGCCGATCCTCTCGCGCCTGCCACCACTCCGCCGACGCCTCTCCATCGATCGGGTCGTCGCGCCACCCAAGAGAAGCGGCAGACTTCACCTCGCGGGCCAGCTCGAGCGTCGGCTGCTCGCGACCGGTCAGCCGGACGGCGACTGTTGCTCGCTCCAACGTCCCATCAACGGTCGCCGCCGCAATCGTGCTGCGGGACCGAGTAAGCCTGAGCACGCGCTCTGCGCCTTCGAGCGTGTCCAATTCGTTCGCGAGAAGCGTCAGCTCGAACTCGGGACGTGGGATCACCTTCAGGTTGACTGACGTGATGACCGCCAGCGAGCCCCACGAGCCGTGCAGCAGTCGCGCGATCTCGAATCCGCTGACGTTCTTGACGACCATACCACCCGCCTTCGCGACGAGACCATCGCCGCGCACGAAGGAGGCGCCAAGCAGCAGGTCTTTCAGCGTGCCGTCACGGAGCCGTCTCGGCCCTGCATAGCCCATCGCGACCACACCACCTACGGTCGCGATATCCGGGAATGGCACATCGACAGGGATCTGCTGCCCGTTCTCGCCAAGCGTGGACTGCAAGTCCGTCCATCGCGTGCCGCTCGCCACCGAGACCGTCAAGTCCGTCGGCTCGTAGTCACGGATGCCGGTCAAACCTGTGGTATCGAGTGCCACCGGAATCACATCAACCGGGTTCGCGGCGTTTTGCGCTGTCCCCCCGCCAACCGGTAGCAGCCATTGTCCACGGAGCCCGGCGTGATGGATCGCTTCGGCGACCCCTTCCGGGCTTTCGGGCCGGGCCCACGTGCCCGGAAGAACGCCGTCGATCATCCGCTTCTGCGTCATCCAGCAATTGCCCCTCTACATCGGGTGGATGCCATGCTTTTGCGCCATCGCCTGGTTGTGCAGCGCCCGCACCTCGCCACACATGTACCCCTTTGGAAGCACCTTCTCAGGATTGAGCAAGCTCCGGGGATCGAACGCGTCCTTCACGCCGGCCATCGCACACAGATCGTCGTGCGTGTACACCAGCTCCATGTACCCGCGCTTCTCGCTGCCGATGCCGTGCTCACCGGAAAGCGCGCCGCCCATCTCGATAGTGGAGTGAATGAGCGCGTGGCTCGCCTCCAGAATCCTCTCAACATCGCCCGGTTTGCGTCGGTCGAAGAGCATCAGGGGGTGCAGGTTGCCGTCGCCGGCGTGGAAGACGTTTGCGATCGGCAGTTGGTGGATGATGGATATGTCGTTGACCGACCGCAGCATCTCCATTAGCCGCGTCCGTGGCACCACGGTGTCGTGCAGGTAGTAGTTGGGCGCCAGTCGTCCCATTGCCGCAAGCGCCATCTTCCGCCCCTTCCAGAGCAGATCCTGCTCGACACTATCCTCGGCTGAGCGAAACGAGGTTGCGCCGCCCTCACGCACCAGCCGGTCGATCCGCTCGCTCGTGTCGGCGACTTCCTGTCTCGTGCCGTCCACCTCGACCAGCAGTACCGCGGCAGCGTCCATCGGATACCCGGCGTGGTAGGCCGGCTCGACCGCTTCGATCGTGAGGTGATCCATCATCTCGAGGGACGCTGGCAGGATGCCGGCACCGATGATGTTCGTCACCGCCGCGGCGGCATCGTCCATCGTCCCGAATGCGGCCAGATGGACGTGGACGGCTTCCGGTGATGGCATCAGCTTGACCAGAGCCTTGGTGACGATCCCCAGCATGCCCTCCGAGCCGACGAGGATTGCGGCCAGGTCGAGCCCCGCGATGCCGGGGCCGTTGGAGTCAAGCCACACGACATCGCCGTCCGGTAGCACCACCTCCAAGCCGAGGATGTGGTTGGTCGTCACGCCGTACTTGAGACAGTGGGGACCACCGGAGTTTTCGGCAACGTTACCGCCAATGGTGCACGCCTTCTGGCTGGACGGATCGGGTGCGAAGAAGAGCTGCTCGCCGGCGACCGTCTGCGAGAGCTCGAGGTTGATCACTCCCGGCTCGACGAGCGCCGTGCGACTGACCGGGTCGACCCGGAGCACCCGCTCCATGCGCGTCAGGGCAATGATCACGCCGCCTCCACGCGCCACGGCGCCGCCCGACAGCCCTGTCCCGGCCCCGCGGGCGACCACCGGCACCCCATGGCGGTGCGCCAGCCGGACCACGGCGGCAACCTGGTCGGTACTGATTGGGAGAACGACCGCGAGCGGCCGCTCGGTCTCGACAGCGCCGTCAACCGACCCATCGTACTCGTAGACGAGCAGATCGGCGGGCCGGGAGCGGACATTCGCGGCGCCACAGATGGATTCGAGTTCGGAGATGAAGTGTTGACGGTCCACGATGCGATGGCCTTTCCGTGGCATGCAGGAGCGCGTCGGTGAACACCCAGTATCGGAAAACCGCACATACGCGTCAACAGCAGTGACATAGCGTGGGTCTCACGGCATTCTTGCAGCCATCATACCCGCCAGCGGGCCGTGCCGACTGTACACTTCCAGCAGAGTGAGAGGGTCAACTCCGTCAATGGCAAATCAGCAGTACTGGGTGCTCGTGAGCTCAGCAGATAACTTCCAGGCCACAAAGGACCGAGGCTTCACTGTGCAGGGCATCAAGTCCCGGCATCGCAAGAAAGCCGAGCAGATGAAGCCGGGCGACAAGTTGGTCTACTACCTCACGGGCAGGAAGGTGTTCGCCGGTACCGCGACCGTGACGAGCGAGTACTTCGAGGGCGACGACCTGATCTGGATGAGCAAGAACAGGAAGAAGGACGGCTCGCCGGAGAACTACCCGTTTCGTGTCGAAATCGAGCCAGAGGTGGTCGCGGACGAGGACACCTGGATCGACGCTGAGCCAGTGGCCCGGCAGATGATTCACGCCAGGAAGTGGCCCGAACAGAACTGGACGCTCGCCTTCCAGGGAAACGTGCATAACGTTCCAGTAGAGGACTACGAGCTGATCCGCGGCTTGCTCGAGGAGGCGATCAACGACGCGAAGAGCGGCGCGGACTAGGTTTGGCTGGCGCAGGGAGATTTTCGCTCATACGCCCGCCATGCCGAGCTGGAGGGGCGCGCCCGGGCACGGCGGCTGAGTCCGGTTCCCCCGAGTGACACGAAACCTGCAGAAACACCGAGGGCGGTCCATCTGGACCGCCCTCATGCGCTTCGGTGGAGATGGGGGGAGTCGAACCCCCGTCCAGAACCGAATACCGGACATCTACTACACGCTTAGTCGGTGTTTGGGTTTCCCGCCCGAATGCCCCGCCGACAGGACCAACGGACGGTAAGCCAGACTCATCTTTTGCGATCGCGCTCCGGCGAACTAGATCGCAGCACTCCGTCTTGGTGGCGCCCAGTTCCGGTCCCGACGGAGTGAGGAC
>DASYWL010000220.1:0-5119 GCA_035936055.1 Thermomicrobiales bacterium | reverse complement strand
GGGTAGATGCTCGCGTATATCCTCAACCGAATCCTCTGGTTCATTCCCACCCTCCTGGTCATCACGCTGCTTACCTTTCTGATTCTCCAGGCCACGCCCGGCACCGGCGTGATCTCGTCCGGCGCACAGATTGTCGATCAGCGCGTTGTCGAGCGGCTCGAGGCAGAGTACGGCCTCGATGAGCCGCTCTACCAGCAGTTCGGGATCTACGTCTGGAACGTGCTCAACGGCGATTTCGGCACCTCGTTCGTTTACCGTCCCCAGACGGTGAACGACATCATTGGCCGTACGTTGCCGATCTCGCTGCAGTTGGGCGTCTACGCGACGATCCTCGCCGTCGTCGTCGGTGTCGGCCTGGGTGTACTCTCGGCGGTTCACCAGAACGGCGTCATCGACTACTTCTCCGTCGGTGTCGCGGTGCTCTTTTACAGTCTGCCGAACTTCGTGATGGGCTTCGTGCTGATTCTGGTGTTTGTGGTCTACCTGCCGCGCATCGGCATCGACATGGCGTTCAACGTCGGTGGGCTCGACTCCTGGAAGGACTGGATCCTGCCGACCATCGCCCTCGCAGCGACCCCGCTTGCCACGATTGCCAGGTTCACGCGGTCGAGCATGATCGAGGTGCTCCAAAGCGATTTCGTTCGCGTAGCGCGGGCGAAGGGGCTCCGCGAGAACAAGGTGATCATGCGGCATGTGATCAAGAACGCGCTCATTCCAATCATCACACTCATCGGGCCGATCTTCGCAGCAGTCGCGACGGGCTCGTTCTTTGTCGAAGCTGTCTTCAACATCCCTGGCATGGGGCGCTACTATGTGGAAAGCTTCGTTGCCAAGGATCAACCCATGATTCTGGCAGTCACCCTTATCTATGCCGTGATGCTCGCAGCGATGAACGTTGTCGTGGACGTGCTCTACGGCTTCATTGATCCGCGCATCCGCTACTAGCACTCTGACCTGTGACGAAAGGCGAAACCGGCGTGGCCCGAAATCAGACTGACAACACTGCTGCGGTGGCCCCGGGCGCATCGATAAGTAAAGAGACCGTCGACACGAAGGACGCCTCCGCTGTCGGTACCACGCCACTGGCGAGGCTGGCCGCAGGGCCGGTTCCCCGTCAGCGAAGCCTGTGGACGGACGCATGGCGCCGCTTGGCAAAGAACAAGATGGCCGTGGTCGGGCTGATTATCGTCGTGGCGTTCACGCTCATGGCCGCTTTGGCGCCACTGCTGGCGCCGTACTCGCAGGCCGAGGTGGTCCACGTCGGGCTCGCTCGCGAGGGGCCGAGCTGGCTGTGGCCGCTCGGCCTGGATCAGAACGGCCGTGACATCTGGAGCCGCCTGCTCTACGGCGCACGGGTCTCGCTGCTGGTCGGTGTCGTGTCACAGCTCATCGTGCTCGCTATCGGCGTGCCGGTGGGTGCGGTCGCGGGCTTCATGGGCGGTAATATCGACAACCTGCTCATGCGCTTTGTCGATGTCTTCTACGCGGTGCCGCAGCTCCTGCTCGTGTTGATCTTTCTGAACCTCTTTGGCCCTGGCCTGCTCAATATCTTCCTGGCTATCGGCCTGGTCAGCTGGGTGACGATTGCCAGGCTGGTTCGCGGCACGTTCCTCTCGCTGCGCGAGGCCGAGTACGTCCATGCCGCCCGCGTCTCCGGAGCGGGGGACGGGTACATCATGCTCCGGCACATGCTTCCCAACAGCCTGACACCCATCATCGTTGCCGTGACCTTCGGCATTCCCACCGCGATCTTCACGGAGGCGGCACTCAGCTTCGTCGGCGTGGGTATCAACCCGCCTCAGGCATCATGGGGGCAGATGGTCGGTGTTGGGACAGATACCGGGCTGGTTCAAGCCTCGCCCCATATCCTGCTGTTCCCGGTCGCGGCGATCGGTCTGACTATGCTCGGCTTCACCTTTCTTGGTGATGGGCTGCGTGACGCGCTTGACGTGCGTAGCAAGGATTGATACGACCCGCGACAATCCGCTTGCCAGGTTCGTTTGGATTTGCAACGGTTGAAAGGAGGCGCGTTCGACTGGCAGCGACGTACTGGGCTCATGCGAGTTCGAGACGCGGTACGCCAGACAAGCTCGTGGGGTGGGCGAATGCCCGCCACCGAAATAGGACAAAACCTGAAAGGCTGCAATAAATGTCCATACGGGATCACAGGGACGAACAGGAAGCACTGCTGAAGCGGCTCGATCACCAGATGCGCATGTCGGCCTTCACGCGCCGCAAGCTCGTCGCTGGCTCGATCGTCGGTGCGGGTGCCCTCGCCCTCGGCGGCCTGGCGGGCAGCAAGGCCGTGATGGCACAGGATGCCGCAGGTGAGCTCGACGAGCATCAGATTCTCTACAACGCCGCGCTGTTCAAGGACCCGCTTTCCTTCGACTGGAACGCGAATCTCTACGTCAACGCCGATGTTTCGACATTCTCCGGTCTGCTCACGTTCAACCCAGACGGCGAAGCTATCGGCGACTGGGCCGAGACATGGGAGTCTAACGAGGACGCCTCGGTCTGGACCTTCCACCTTCGCGAGGGCAACAACGGCTGGACCAACGGTGACCCGGTTACCGCCCACGACTTCGTTTGGTCGTTCCAGCGCATCCTCGATCCGGAGACCGCGAACGTTTACGCATTCATCCTGTACGACCTGCTCCATGGCGAGGCGTTCAATACCGGCACCGAGGTCGAGATCGATGGGGAGACGCGGGTTCCGACCGCGGAGGACCTCGGCCTCAAGGCGATCGACGACTGGACGTTCGAGATGACGCTCGAGGGTCCGCGCGCCAACCTGCCGCAGAAGGTCGCCTACCTGGCCTGCTACCCGGCTCACCGTCCCTCCGTCGAGGAGCACGGAGAGCAGTGGGCGCTCGGTGACGTACCGCTCGTCTCCAACGGTCCCTTCAAGCTGGACTTGTGGGAGAAGGGTGTCAAGATCGAGCTGTCGAAGAACGAGAACCACTGGTACGCGGAAGAGATCACGCTGGAGAAGGTCATCGACCCGCTGATCCCCGCCACGAACCACGTCAATGCTTTCGAGCACGGCACCGGTGACCAGCAGCTCGACTGGGTGAACCTCGGCGCGAGCGACTACGTGCGCTTCCAGGAAGACCCGGAGAAGGCGGAGATGCTGCGGCAGTACGTCTACCCGGGCACCTGGTTCCTGCTGCCGTCTAACGGTATCCCGCCGTTCGACCAGATCGAGGTTCGCCGCGCCGTGAGCCAGGCGATCGACCGTA
Organism: Thermomicrobiales bacterium; assembly: GCA_035936055.1. GTDB lineage: Bacteria > Chloroflexota > Chloroflexia > Thermomicrobiales > UBA6265 > JACCVC01. The sequence continues at coordinate 1,877 of DASYWL010000220.1, read as the reverse complement.
ACCGGCTGGTTGAGGTCACGCAGGGCCTGGCGTCGCCTGCCCACTGCATGGTGCCGCAGGGTGTCTACGGCTTCTTTGAGGACGAGGAGATCTACGCGATTCAGGCGTTCGACCCCGAGTCGGCGCTGGCGCACCTCGAGGGGACGGAGTTCGAGGGCGGCCAGAACTGGCCCGAGATCACGATGATTATGCGCGCCAACGAGGAGCTGTACAACTCCGATATCATGGCCAACGACATTGTCGCCCAGCTCGAAGAGAATCTGGGCATGCAGATCCAGATCGAGACGCTGGTGGAGAACAGCTTCCGGCCGCGCCTCTACGAGAACCGCGACCAGCTCGTCTGGATCCGCTGGTGGTACGACTACCCGGATCCGGACAACGGCTACTACGACATGTTCTATGGTGGCAAGCCGGTCGGTTCTCGGCGCCAGGCGTGGACGGACGATGAGTACGACCGCATCGTGGTCGAGGCGAAGAGTGTCCTCGATCCGGAGGCGCGCCTCGAGCTCTACAAGGAGGCCGAGCGCATTATCCAGACGGAGGTTGGCTACGTGCCTCTCGTTTACCGGCTTGACGTCTATGCATTCAAGCCGTGGGTGCAGAACATCCCGGTTAATGAACAGGGCTTCACGGTGCCGGACGGCAACATCTACGTTCGGGCCCTGACTCAGTACCAGATCTCCGGGCGGCCGCAGGAGTAGCCGAGCGGGTGGGCAAGTGACCGACGTGGAAGGGGTGGCCGCCGAAGCGGCCGCCCTTTCCCATGCCTGGGGGCCATGCGATACTGCGGCTCATCGGTCGACGGCGACCCACGTGAATCGACTGCGAAAGGACGCTCGCAATGGCGCAAACGCACCCGAAGTACCTCTGGTGGAATGGGACCCAGATGCCGTGGGAGGACGCCACCGTCCATGTCACCGACCTGGCGTGGTCGACGGTCGGCGCGGTGTTCGAGGGCATCCGCGGCTACTGGAACGCCGAGGAACAGGAGCTCTACATATTCCGGCTGCCGGAGCACATGCAGCGGCTCACGGAGTCGGTGCGCCTCGTTCGTCTGCCGCTGGAGTACAGCGCCGGGCAGCTGATCGACGCGACGCTGACCCTGCTGCGCGACAACGACTCGCGCGAGGACACCTACATCCGGCCGCTGGCCTATTCCGCCAATACCTCGGGCAAGCGCATCTCCGACGCCAATGTCGAGCTCGGCATGTTGATCAACACCAACCCGATGCCCTCTCAGCTCTCCTCGGGCCGCACGCTCCGGCTCAAGGTCAGCTCCTGGACGCGCATCTCCGACAACGTCATGCCGCCCCGCATCAAGAACATCTCGAACTACCGTAACGGTCAGCTCGCCAGCATGGAGGCGCAGCAGGACGGCTACGACAACGCGCTGCTGCTCGGGCCGCACGGCAAGGTGAGCGAGGCGCCCGGTGCCTGCGTGATGATGGTCCGCAAGGGGGCTCTCATCACCCCGCCGGTGACCGATGGCATCCTCGAGAGTATCACGCGCGACGCCGTGCTACGCATGGCCAGTGAGGCGCTCGACATGCCGGTGACGGAGCGCTCCATCGACCGCACGGAGCTCTACCTCGCCGACGAGGTCTTCCTCTGCGGGACTGCCTTCGAAGTGAGTCCCGTCGTCGAGATCGACCACTACACGATTGGCAGCGGCGAGATCGGTGCGTTCACCGGACGCCTGCAGGCGCTCTTCGAGGTGGTGCTGCGCGGGACGGAGAGTCGGTTCGCCGAGTGGCGCACGCCGGTCGGCGTCGCGGCCGGGGCCGCGGCAGGCTAGCGTGAGGTCCACTCAGACGGGGCCGGGCCAGACCGGAGCAGGGCAAACTGGCCCGACGCATCCGTGATTCCGGCCACGTAGT
>DASYWL010000219.1:0-9662 GCA_035936055.1 Thermomicrobiales bacterium | reverse complement strand
GCGCTGGTGGGCGGGGTGACGATGTCTCGGCGCGGCCGGCGGTGGACGTTCGGCTTCCGGAAGGTGCGACCGGATCGGTGAGCTGGAGCGACCGGCCGGGCGGGAAATCCGCGTGTGGCGGTGATCTCGATCGCCTTGTCGTCGATGGGCTGCCAGCCATCGTCGTTGGTGAGCGTCCAAGCGCTCACCGCACCGCGCTGCAGCACGAGGCAGGCGGTTTCGAGCGCGTGCGAGGCGGGGGAGATAAGCACGGTGCGGTCGGCAGCGTCAATCGCGGCCGGCAGTTCAGCGGTGTCGATCCCGGCACGGCCGAGCTGGGCGGCAATCGCGCCCCGTTCTCGCCGGATCACCCTGGTGAGATGCCCAACCCGGGCCGCGTGAAGCGCGGCGACGATATCGTTCTGGGTCTCTTCGGTGATGACGGCGACAACGGACGGTTGCATGGTCCACACCTGCCTGGGTACTCGTGGGGCCGCGTCGACAGCGGTAAAGAAGGAGCTTGCCTCAGTGGCACAACGAGTGTAGCGCGAAGAGGGAGGCCCTGTCTGCACGGCGCTCGGGATGATGCTGCAGTGGGCGGCTTGAATCAGCAGTCCCGGCAGGGCCGGGCGTCGCTCAGAGGTCCAGGAAGGCGCGAGCGAGGGTGAAGTAGATGATGAGGCCCGTGCCGTCGACGAAGCTGCTGATGAACGGCGCGGACACAACCGCAGGATCCATCTTCAGCTTGCTCAGCACGATGGGGATGATCGCACCGACCGTTGCCGCCCAGATGGTGAGCACCAGCACCGTCGCGCCGACCGTCAGGCCGATCTGCACGGAACTTCCCGCACTGAGCTCGGCGCGGAAGAACATCAGCAGTCCCATCACCAAGCCCAGGGCCACCCCGGTGATCGCTTCCTTGCCGACCACGTGCAGGATATGGTGCGGCTGCACCTCGCCAAGCGCCATCGCACGGATGATCGTCGAGACGGTCTGCGAGCCGACGTTCCCGCCGGTGCCGATCAGGATCGGGATGAACGCTGAGAGCAGGATGACCTCCTCGAGCACGTCGGCGTAGTTCTCCTGGATCGTGACCGTGAAGAACTGTGCCATGAAGAGGACGAGCAGCCAGATGATCCGCCGCCGGAAGAGCAGGAAGGGGCTGGCGCGCAGGTACGGCACGGCGAGGGGTTGGGATCCACCCAGCCGCTCGATATCCTCCGTAGCCTCTTCCTCGAGAATGTCGGCGACGTCGTCGGAGGTGATGATGCCGAGCAGGCGGTTGTCGTCGTCGACGACCGGGATCGCGAGGAGGTCGTGCTCAGTGACCAGCCGCGCCGCCTCTTCCTGGTCGGCGTGGACCGGCACCGAGAGGATCTCCGGGGTCATCAGATCGCCGACCGGGGCGTTGGGGCGGCTCAGCACGAGCCGGTGCAGTGGCAGCACGCCGAGCAGTGACTCGTCCTCCCGTGAGATGACATAGACGTAGTTGACCGTCTCGGCCTCTTCGGCGACCTGGCGCAGCGCGCGGACTGTCTCGTCTGCGCGGAGATCGGGGAAGACGGCCACGAACGCCGGAGTCATGATGCCGCCGGCTGTGTCCGGCGGGTAGGCCATCAGGTCCCGGATCTCGGCAGCTTCGTCCGGCTCCATCTCGATGAGGATGGTGCCGGCGGCGGCCGGATCCGACTGCTCCATCTCGGCGAAGATGTCGGTTGCGTCGTCGGGGTCGATCTCTTCGAGGATGTCGGCGGCCTGCGCGGCGGTCATCCGCGTGAGAATGCCGGCGGCGTCGCGGTCGTCGAGCCGGGAGAGCAGCAACGCCAGCGACTCGTCGCCGAGGAAGGCGAAGAGGCGGCTCAGCTCATCGGGCGAGAGGTCCTCCAGCAGCGCGAGGGCGTCATCCTCGACCATGCGACGGGCCAAGCCACGGGCTCGCTCGACGTCGCGCTCGGCCACGGCCACGCGGATCTGCTCGATCAGGGGGGCATCCTCGTCCTCCTGATCGGTGATCGGTTCCTGGGCAGGTGGCTGCCGGGTCTCAGTCATGAGACCCAGCCCGGTCGGTCAGCGCGCAGCCCCTCATGTCACGTCACGAGGCATTTCGTCGCGGCTTGCGGAGGGCAGTGAGAAGATGCCGCGCGCCACGGCGGCGGCTCTCGGCGGCTGCGAACGCCATCGCGCTCTCGTCGCCATTTTCGGGGCGATGGGTGATCGGCGCCCGCGACGCGGAAACGGCAGCGACCGAGGGATGGGACACGGGAACGGACCGCACCACCGGGGTGTCGGCGTCGCGGTCGATGTAGAATCGCACGGCTTTTCGGTTGGTCTGCATTGCTGCACCGCCTTGCTCGCTCCGGGGCGACAGCGACCCGGAGTCATAGCCCCGGCCTCAGCCGGAGCGGGTGCAGCCATGTGGCTAGCGCCGTCGGTCCGGCAGGAACCAGGGTCTCGTATGTTCGTGATACCGAGGACTGCCAGCGTCCAACGACGCTCCCTTCACTGGCACGAACGGGGAGCAAACTGCTCGACCCGCACACAACCGAACGGGCAACATGCCCGAAGGTCATAGCCAATCCTATCCAACCGGTGATCGCCGCGTCAAGCGCGAAGGACCCTGTTGGCGTTTGACGGATCGGTGCGACAATCGACAGCGAGACTGTAGTTTCGTTGCATCTGTGGCGATCGCAGCGACCGTCCGCACGCGCTGGAACCCATGGAGCTCCGTTCTCGTGTCAGACGCCAGGTATCCGTATGAATCCCTGCTCGCCTTTGCGATCGATGCCTTCGTGACCGCCGGGTTGACCCAGGACCAGGCGGCAGAGGCGGGGGGGCTGCTGCTGCAATCGGATCTCCGCGGCATCGCCAGTCACGGCCTCGGGCGTCTGGCCGGGTATGTCTCGCGCCTGCAGCGCGGGTTCGACCGTGCCGACGTCGAGGTGGAGGTAATGCGTGAGTCGCCGGTCACGCTCGCGCTCGACGGCCATCTCGGCCTCGGGCTCCTGGTTGGCCCGGAGGCGATGCGCCGGACCATCGCCAAAGCGGAGACCAACGGGATCTGCATGACGACCGTCCGCAACAGCAACCACTTCGGCATCGCCGGCAACTATGCCCTGATGGCGGCCACGCAGGGGCTCGGCGGCCTGGCGATGACCAACTCGTCGCGAGTGGTGGTACCGCTCTTCGGGCGAACCACCCGGCTCGGCACCAACCCGATCGCCTTCGCCGTGCCGACCTCCGCCGAGCCCTTCGTGCTGGACATGTCGACCAGCACTGTGGCGTGGGGCAAGATCGAGATCGCCCGCCGAGCTGGCCTGCCGATCCCGGAGGGGTGGGGTGTCGACGACGAGGGCCGGACAACCACTGATCCGCACCAGGTTGTCGGGTTGACCCCGCTCGGAGGCATCCGCGAGCGCTCCGGTCACAAGGGATACGGGCTCGGATTGATGGTCGAGATCCTCACTGGGCCGCTCTCCGGCGGAGTTTGGAGCAATCACGTCAATCGCCAGTTCGAGCAGACCTTCCCGCCGGGCACGGGACACTTCTTCATGGCATGGCGGATCGACGCCTTTCGTGATCCTCAGGAGTTCATCGTTGCGATGGACCAGATGGTCTGCGAGCTGCGTGAGACGCCGGCTGCCGACGACGCGCCGGGCCCGGTGCTGGTGCCGGGTGACCCGGAGGTCGCGGCGGAGCGGGACAACCGGGAGAACGGGATTCCGGTCGCGCCGGGGCTGGCCAGGGAGCTGACCGAGATGGCTCGCCGTATCGGGATCGATCACCCGTTCCAGGTTGCCAAGTAGCTATCAACAGACGTACGGCCGTAGGGTGGCTAGGGGCGGTGTCTTGGAGAGGCTCCCTTGTCCTTGCTACCGTCGACAATGACGCTCACCCGTCCATCGCCCTCGAGGTAGGCTACCTTGACCACCGAGATGTCCTCGACGCCCTGCAGGCGCAGCTGACTCATGAGCTCGCCTTCGGTCATCGTCTCTCGCTCCATGTTGTGCCGAAGCATCTGGCCCTCCCTGACGAGCTGAAGTGGTTTGGCGTAGACCAGTGGTTCGATGCGCGGGAAGCGGTAGCCGAGCCAGTCAAGGGTGTAGCTCCAGAAAATGATGGTTGCCACCAGGATGATGCCATTCGGGATCGACTGGTAGTCGTCTCCCATTGCGTTTTGGGCTGCATCGGCAATGAGGACGATCACGAGCAGGTCCGTGATACCAATGCCTCCGCTCTGTCGCTTGAGCACAACGCGGAGCAGGAAGTACAGCGCGAGATACATGATCGACCCGCGGATGACGAGCTCAACAATCGCCGTATCCGGGATGAACATGCCTCGCCAATCGATGTCAAGCAACCAATCCATACAGAACCCTTGGCGCGCTGCTCCACTCGCTCCGCACCTCGCTGCGGACAGCATCAAGGTGCGGAGCCAGCCGCTGCAAATAGGGGATCACTGATGTCAGGAGTCAATAGCACGAATCGACTGTGAAGAACAGCCGGGGGACGGCAGGGAGCGATAGACAATGGATCCCGATTCAATTAGCGAATTGACGCCGCACCGGGATATCAACGCTATCCTGGTCGAGCTGACAAGCCGTATCGGCGAGATCACAGGCGAGGTGCTGACGGGATGCTACCTCACCGGGTCCCTGACCTACGGCGGCTTCGAGCGTGGCAGCAGCGACATAGACTACCTCGCGATCATGCGGCAGCCGATGCCGGCGTCGGTCCGCGCCGTACTGGAGGCAGCACACGCCGTGATCGCCCAGCGATTTCCCGAGTGGGCAGAGCGTATCGAAGGGTCGTACATCACCGAGGCAATGCTCGGCAGCCTTGACCCGCCACCGGAGCCACGGCCGTACATCAACGGTGGCATGTTCTGGGACCCTGATCCCCGATACGGCAACGAGTGGTTGATCAACCTCTACGCACTGCGGTCGTGCGGAGTCGCGCTCATCGGCCCCGATCCTGAGCGGGTGATCCCGCCAATCGCCATCGAGGATGTCCGCGAGGCGTCACGCCGCGACTTGCTGGAGGAGTGGGTGCCGAAGCTGGAGGACAGGGCGTTCTTCGCGAGCAGCCATCAGCAGGCATATGTGACGCTGACGATCTGCCGAGTCCTGCATCGAGCTGAAAACGACGAGGTGGTCTCCAAGCGCGTTGCAGCCCGATGGGTGCGGGAGCGATACCCGGACCCGTGGATCATCGATCTCGTCGATCGGGCCGAGCGCTGGGAGCATGGTCAGCGTATGGGCGACCCGCAAGCGGCACGCAACTTCATCCTCTATGCCCGCAATTGTCTTGGGGAGTGACACGGTTCTCAACGGATGTCAGCCGCCCCCCGTCGTTTGCCATGCGGCGGGTTTCTGGTCGGGCGCGTGGAGCTCGATGAACGTCTGGCTCACCTTTGGGTTCTCCTCGCGCAGCCGCCGGGTGATGTCCGCCAGCAGCCGCTCGATTCTGTCGGTGTCGAGCTCGTTCCTGAGATGGATCTCGGCGTTCACCAGCACGTCGTGGGGTCCCAAGTGCATCGTCAGCAGGCGCAGCGCGGTCGACACCTCGGGGGCGATTCCATCGCCTCGCGCATGCGCTCGCGATCGTTCGGTGATACCGCCTCGCCGATCAGCAGAGCCCGGAATTCGGCTCCCAGCTGGATGGCGACGTAGATCAGCACTATACCGATGCCGATCGACGCCACGCCGTCGTACACCCTGTTGTCCGTGATCTGGACGATCCCCAGGCCGATGGCCGCGATGAGGACGCCGGTGAGTGCGGCGTCCTCGAACAGCGGCACCTTGTACGGAACTCGGTTGAACGCTGTGCGAATACCGGTAGAGGCGGACCTCCCTCAGGGCGTGGTCCGCTCGGTAGCCGTACTGCGGCCACATCGTGCCGACCGGTGACCGAGTCGACCCTCGAAAGTGTTCCCCCATGGATCGATCACCCGAAGCTCGTATTGGATTGCGCCGACGATGAACTTGGCAATCGCGATCAGGAGATTCGCGAACAGCGCGGCGTAGATGACTTTCCTGGTTCCGCTCTCGGCGTCTCCCCCTTCCGCTTCTGCCGCCATTGGTCCCTCTCCACGCGTTGATCCCTCCGCGCCGATCACCTGGCTGCGCTCGCACGTCGCGCATGTTCAGGGGCATGCAAATGGCGGATGCTTGCCATCCCACGTGAGACATCGCCAGTCCCCGTCCTCGTGGACGACGATGATCGATGTACAGTGGTCCATCGGTAGGCGTCGGGTATCGTGCGCAGTCAGGGTGCGGCAGAGGCCCGGAAGTGCAACTCGGTAGAGCCCACCGTGGCTGACGATCACCAGCCTGTCACTCGCAGCGTGCCGCGCAGCGAGTGATTCCATGAAGGGCAGGAAGCGAGCGTCGATGTCGGCGAGACTCTCACCACCGGGCAGGCACGCCTGTCGGTCGCCCCGTTGCCACGACCGGTCGACCCGCTCGTACGCATCCCATCGCCAGGCGTGCTCGTCGGCATATGGCAGGCCCTCGAACTCACCAACGTCGTATTCCCGAAGCGCGTCGCGGATTTCGATCTCGACGTCGAGCTTCGAGGCCAGCACCTCCGCTGTCTCGACAGCGCGAAACAGCGGGCTCGTGTAGAGGTGTGTGACGCGCTCGCTGGCGAGGACGTGTGCGAGCGTCCTTGCCTGCACAATTCCGGCCGGGGTGAGGGGCGCTGGATAGTCTGGCCGGTTGGCGAAGATGCCATCGACATTCGCCTGGCTCTCACCATGTCGGACGAAGATGACGGTGAGTGGCATCGACGCGCTCGGAGGTGTGCCAGCTAGCGCGGCACAGTCGATCCCGAGTCGTCGACGGTGGACGGCTCGATCGGCGCGTCCGCCAGCAGATCGGCGTGGGCCTCCTGGGCCGCGTCGAGCGCGGTCCGGGCATCCTTGCCGACGCGGCGAGTGGCCGGCATGGTTTCCGCCCGGGACCCGTACGGCTCCCGTACCGGATCGAACCCGCCGATTCCGGTAACCAGCCCCTCGGCGATCGCCGCTGTGCAGAACGGTGCGTAAATCTCGCTGTAGCCACCCTCGAGCGCGATCACCATTCGGCTCTCGCAGATGTCATCGGCCAGCTCGCGCAACATGCTCGTCATCACGCGATAGCTTGCGGTGGTGAGCGACATTCGGCCGAGCGGGTCCATCACCGAGGCGTCTTGCCCGGCGGAGACCATGATCAAGTCCGGCCCGAACGCGCGGATCGCCGGCACCACGGTCTCCTCCATTGCCGCGAGGTAGGACGGGTTGCCGCTGCCAGCGGGCAGCGGGATGTTGATCGTCGTTCCCTCGCCGGCACCCTCGCCGCGTTGGTCGATCGACCCCCAGCCGACGGGAGGGAAGAGATCCTCCTGGTGGATGGAGATGAAGAGCACGTCGGGGTCTTCCCAGAAGGCGTCCTGTGTGCCGTTGCCGTGGTGGACATCCCAATCGAAGATCGTGATCCGGCGCGCGCCGAGCTGCCTGGCGACCTTGGCACCGATCGCGACGTTGTTGAAGGTGCAGAAGCCCATGCCGTGGTCACTCATCGCATGGTGTCCGGGGGGGCGGACGAGGCAGAGCGCGTGGTGGACATCGCCGCGCATCACTGCAGCAACTCCTTCGATTACGCCGCCGACGGCCAGGCGGGCAATGACATCGCCACGCGGACCGATCGGCGCGCCGGTACCCGTGTCACCTCCGGTCTTGCCAATCTCGCGCACGCGCTGGATGTGCGATTCGGTGTGGTAGAGCGCAAGCTCCTCGTCCGTTGCCTCGCGGGTCCCGATCGGTTCCATCAGGCGGGAGAGGCCGTAGAGGTCGATCAGGTGCTTGGCGCGGCCGAGGACGGCCGGGCTGGAGAGATGTGGTACCGGCTCGGCGTAGGGGTAGCGATCGCGGTACTCGATCAGGAACTCGCCGGAGTTGTGCTGGAGATAGCGGTCATCGAATCCAAGTCCGACCTTGCGGTCGCGTGGGTGCTCCATTGTGTCGTGCTCTCCCAAGGCCGAACGTTCGGCGGCTAACTGAATCGGACTATATGGGGCGGCTCGGCAACGCGCAACACAACACCGGGCTGGCAGTATGCCAGCCCGCATTTGAAACGTTCGGTTGTTGTCGATGGCAGGTTACCGCGTTACCGCGAGACACTGAGTGCCATGCCGTCCATGATGTCCCACATCCAGAGGAAGTCACCCCAGGAGTAGGACTTGTAGCTTCCCGTGCCGGGATCGGAGAGGTAAACACCCCAGGAGTCGTAGCCGTAGGCCACCATCACGTGCATGTACCGCGTCAGCTGGAAGCGCGTGCCGTCCGCCGTGTACTCGTTGTGGCTCAGGTCGCCACCCAGTCCGATCCAGACGAGAGCCGGCTCGCCACGGTCGATGGCGGCCATGAGATCTGCCTTCCCGCCGTAGAAGACGGTTCCGTTGAAGCCGAAGTGCTGCAGGGCCGGCACCAGCGCCGAGGCGTAGACGCCATAGTCGTCGGTGTTACCCCACGCGCCGTTGATGTTGCCGCGATAGCCCCAGTGCGGGTTGACGCTCTGCGGCACGACGGACTCGAACCGGTACTCATTCACCCACGTGCCAAGGGCGCCGGTTGCAATCGAAAGCGCGGCGTACTCGCAGCTCAGGCTGCGTTCCTGCTGGTAGGTCCATACGTTCGGCACCGTCACCCTGCCACCGGAGCTCTCAGCCGACGAGGATGACGCTGTGCTTGCAGATCCGGCACGAATCGTGGTGGTCGCCTTGCCGCTCATTTCGACGAGGGTGCTGTTGCCGGAGCAGGCGCCGTCTGTCACCCAGATCGTCTGTCCACCGATATAGCTGCCGTTGACGGCGACCTCCATCCATCCCTTGAGGCCGTCCCAGCCGGCGCTGGTGTCCATCGTCAGCCAGGCGATGCCGCGGCTGTTGGTCGTGCTTCGGTCGATGGAGATGACGTTGCTGGTGCCATCCTGCACGAGTGTGACGGAGACGTCGGCGCTGGAGACCGCCGTGCCACTGGCGCGCACCTCGACACTGACGTCGACACCGCAGCCGACACCCGGCGTCTTCGTTGCGGTCTCGACCCACGCCGCCACACTCTCCGCTGCCGTGGCAGGCATCACAGCAAGAGGCACCAGCAGGGCCAAGCCCATCAGAACCAGGAGACCCCGGATCAATCGTCTGTGCATCGAAACTCCCCCCAGCGTTCCTTCACCTGTTCCCGACGGACCCGGGTGGATCCCCATGCGGGCTGACTTGAGTCACTAGCCGTCGTGAACGCGGCCTGCGTTTCACGCAACTGTAGCACCCACCCACGGCGATTGCAGCCATCCTTGGGACCAACCTCGATGGTGACACCGAGGCACATATATGCTGTCTATTCTGCACAGGTGTACGTACACGCGCAAGGTCAGGATACGAGGTCTTCGCCGAGGAAGCGCCGGCGTGCGGCCTCGGTGGCCTCCAGGCCAGCAGGACCGGTGGCGAAGATTCCGGCGAATCCGCCCGCGGTGGGATCGAGCTCGCGAGCGCGGCCGATCCGCTCGCGCATGGCATCGATGTGCGGACCGGTCTCGGTCGATAGCGGCTCCACCCAGTGGGCGTGGGCGCGAAGCACTCCGTGAACACGCGCTCGCTCGGCCGCGAACGTCGACGGGATGACCGACCAGTCCGACTCGCGCGCGAGC
>DASYWL010000218.1:0-7167 GCA_035936055.1 Thermomicrobiales bacterium | reverse complement strand
TCATCGCCGGGGGAAAACTTGCCGTTGACCGTTCTTGGCGGCGGCGCGCTGCCTTCCTCAAGATACTCCTCAGATACCCAGCCGGATCCACGATCGGTGCGGATCTGGACCCAGCTGATTCCCGCCGAGCGACGCGGGCCTCCGATAACGGTGCCGGTCTCTCCCTCCCAGAGCTTGGCGATGATCCGGGATTGCAGGCTGGTATCGGTGCGTATGTTGAGCGGATTTGTCGTGACTCTGACCGTGTCGCCTATGGCGAACTTCGAGGCGATCAGAGCGCGACCGGATGGTGCGAGGAACTGCTGGGCGACCCAGCCGGTGCCGAGGTTGGTGTCGAGCTTCAGCCAGGTGAGCCCGCCGCTCGTTGAGAGACCGTCGACCACGGTGGCTGTATCGCCCTGTGGCAGGCGTGCGACGACTGAAGCCCACAACCCCGGCTCCGAGCGGAGGTTCAACAGGTCGGCTGCGATTTCCACCCGCGCGTTCGGCTCGTAGTCGCGCTGTGGCGGCGGAGCGGAGGAGCGAGCGAAGGTGACCGTGGCGAGCCAGCCGGCCGATTTCTCGCCAGAGACCCGATACCAGGTGTACCCGTCGTTGGTCGTCGGTCCCTCGATGACCGTCAGCACCTTGCCACGATCGAGACGGGCTTCGATCGAGGCGCTCGTGCTGGGCTTGCTGCGCAGGTTGGCGCTGCTGACCGTCGTCTGGACGACGTCGCCGGGGTCGTAGCCCGAGGGAACGCCGGCATTGCGACTGCCGGCGAGAATCTCGGCGACAGCCGTGCGGATGTAGGGGAGGTCGGCGTAGAGGCCGTCGCCCGGGCAGGTGCTGTCGTTGACGTCGCGGTGGCCGGCGATGGTCGGGCAGTTGGGCGTCTCGTGAAAATCGCTCCTGCCCAGCGGATCGAGATCGCGACCGACCCAGGCCGTGATCCACACGAGTGCGGCGATCGCCTCTGGCGTCGACGACTCCAGTTCGAAGGAGCCCATCGAGCAGATACCGGAGCTGCCATAGGCGTACTGAAACGCATGGCCGCCGACGACGTTGTCGCCGCCTTTGCGTCCCTCGTAGACGTTGCCGAGGAAATCGACGAGGTAGTTGTAGCCGATATCGCCCCAGCCACGTGTGACGGCGTGGTAGTAGTGGATCGACCGGATCTCGACGAGCGGGTCGCGGAACTGCGGCGTCACGGAGTGGTGAATGATGATGTGTTCGACGGCCCGGTACTGCGGCGTCCACTCGTGTGTGCCGCCGTCCCAGCCGCCGTAGGCCAGCGCCGCACCCCACTGCTCACGTGTGATGACCGGGGGTTTGGTGAGCGCGCCGCCGAACGTCTCCGGCTGCACGTCATCAATCGTGGGGCCGTTCGAGGCGTCGATGTACGTGAAGGCGAGACTGGGCAGCGCGATCGGGTCGCCGTTCGCATCCAGTGTGCGGTATCGAACATACCGGGCGGGACCCGTCATCATGAGCTGCCCGAACGTGCGCCCGTCGCGGTCGGGCGGTCCTGCGTCCGAATGCGCCGGACCGATAATCTGCGGATCGGTGTAGGTAGCACCGTCGGTGCTCACCGAGATCTCAACGGCACCGTGTACGCCCCGTTCACCTGCCCAGTGCGGCGCGATGGCGCGAAAGACAATGTCCGCCGTGAACTCGATATACCCACCGTCGCTGCTAGCTCCCGCTGGCTGCCACCACTCGCTGGCCCGGGTGGTCTCACCCTGAGCGATGGTGGGCTGTGCCTGGGGCACACCTCCGCGCGCCATGGCTGCGGCGGCAGCAAAGCCCGCGGCAGCCTTGACGAGTATGCGCCGGCTGAACTGCGGGCTTATGCGCGAAGCGAATGAGGCTGCAAGGTCAACTGTCTCGTGCGCCAAAGGTGCGTCCTTCCCCCCACCGGAAGATCGGACGCCAGCAACCAGTGAACCCTGTTATGGCGCCCGTACACAATGTACGTACACCGTAACAGAGATGTGCCAAACTGTCAACACACCTGATGCTCAGCCCTGCTGGCGGACGACCTCGTAGAGCGCGACCGTTCCTGCGGTCGCCGCATTGAGCGAGGCGACCTTGCCGGTCATCGGCAGGCGCAGCAGGAGCTGGCACTTGCTGCGCACCGCCTCCGAGATGCCCCGGCCCTCGGAGCCGACCACCAGCGCAAGTGGGGTGGGCAGGTCGGCCTCGAACAGGTCGATGGCGCTCTCCTCGTCGCCGGCGAGCCCGGCCACCCAGTAGCCTGAGTCGATCAGTTTCTCCGCTGCACGATTCAGGTTGGCGACGAGTGCGACCGGTACGTGCTCGACAGCGCCGGCACTGGCATTGACCACCGCTGGCGTCACCGCGACTGATCGGTCCTGCGGCAGGATCACGCCGCCGATGCCGGTTGCATCTCCGGCCCGGATCAGCGAGCCGAAGTTTTGCGGGTCCTGGATGTGGTCGAGGATCAGGATCGTCTGTCCCGTCTCGATCAGGTCTTCGATGTCGGCGTAGGGGTAGTCGGCCGGGTCGAGCACCACCCCCTGGTGATTGGCATGCGTTGTCATGTCGTCGAGAAGCATGCGCGGCGCCTCCTCGACGGGCACGCCCGCCTCCAGCGCGAGCTGGCGGATCTCCTCGACGCGCTCGTCGCGCTTGATGCCCTCGGCGATCCAAACACGCTTCGGTGGGGGCCGACGGCCGCGGAGCGACTCCACGACGGCGTTGCGCCCGAAGAGCAGGCGAGGATCGGCTACCGTCAGTTGCTCGCGACCACTTCCCTGGCGGCGCTGACCCTGCTGCGGACGGTTCGGTCGGTTGGCGCCGGGGCCTCGTCCGGCCGGACCGCCGGGCCGCTTTGTGCCGCGGTCAGGCCGTCGCTTCCCGCTTCCACGTCGTCCCTGTTCTGGTGTCCTCAAGGATGAATCCCTTTTCCTGGAGCCGATCGCGCAGCATGTCGGCGATGGCGAACTGCTTCTTCTTGCGAAGCTCCGCTCGGACGTCGATCAGGATCTGCATCAGCGCCTCGACGTCCGAGCTACTGGCCGTTGCTGCTTCCTCGCGCAGAAGGTCGATCCCGAGGGTGCCGGCCAGCTCGATCAGCGTGTCCCTGGCGGAGGCGAGACCCGGCGCGCCGCCCGCGGCCGCCTCTCGGTTAATGGTGCGTGCGAGCTCGAAGAGCGCCGCCATTGCCGTAGGCGTGTCGAAGTCGTCCAGTATGGCGGCGTGGAATCGCTCGTGACTGCTCTCGGCCAAATCCGCAAGCTCGCCGCGGGCCTCGCCGTCACTGGCTGCTAGGCCAGCGGCCGCCCGAAGCCGCTGAAGGCCACTGTGCGCCGCCTCCAGCCCCTCCTCGGTGTAATTGAGCGGCGCGCGGTAGTGCGACTGCAACACCATCAGCCGGAAGGCAACGGCACGGCCGCGCTCGATCAGCGACCGGAGCTTGACCACGTTGCCGAGCGACTTGGACATCTTCTCGCCGTCGAGCTGGAGCATGCCGTTGTGGACCCAGTAGCGGGCGAACGGCTCCTCGCCGAGGAACGCCTCGGATTGGGCGATCTCGTTCTCATGATGCGGGAAGATCAGATCGCGGCCGCCGCCGTGGATGTCGACCATGCCGCCCAGGTGGTCCATGCACATGGCGGAGCACTCGATGTGCCAGCCAGGTCGCCCCTCGCCCCACGGGCTGTCCCATTTCGGCTCGCCGGGCTTGGCGGCCTTCCACAGCGCGAAGTCGAGCGGGTCCTCCTTGCGCTCGTCGATCTCGATCCGGGCGCCGGAGCGCAGCTCCTCAATGTCGCGTCCGGAGAGCTTGCCGTAGTCGGCGAACGAGCGGACGCGGAAGTAGACGTCGCCGCCGGCCTCGTAGGCGTGGCCGCGCTGGATCAGCCCCTCGATCAGCGCGATGATCTCCGGCACCTCCTGCGTCGCGCGCGGGTAGACCTTGGCGGGCAGGAGACCGAGCGCCTGGACCTCCGCGAGCCAGTCGCGGATGAGGTCCTCGACCAAGATATCGACGTCGAGCCCCTCGGCAGCGGCGCGATTGATGATCTTGTCGTCGATGTCGGTGAAGTTCTGTGCGTGCAGGACGTCGTATCCGAGGTGCTCAAGGTAGCGCCGGATCATGTCGAAGCGGATATACGACATGCCGTGGCCGATATGGGCGTCGTCGTAGACGGTCACACCGCAGACGTACATGCGCACCTTGCCGGGCTCGATCGTTTCGAAGGGTTCTTTCCGGCGCGTCATCGTGTTGTAGATCATCAGCGGTGGAGACGTCGACGGTGCGGAAGTGTGTGTTTCGGGTGTGGTCTGCATGGTCTGTCCTTCTCGTTCAGCGACTGGCGGCCCGGTCGATGGAAACCGACCGGGCAACGGGAGCCTCGATGGGGTTGGGGCAGGCCACGTTGGTGCCGTGTAGCCTACTCCAGGGGACAGACGCAGCCCGGAGCGAGTTGCGCCGTCACGGTGGCGCTCGCGTCGACGATGCGTTGATGTCGTGTAGCCGCGTGGAAGGTCATTGGGTGGCTACTCCGGGCGAGAGGGGTGCGTGGTGGTGATTGTCAGTCCGCCGCCGTCTTGGCAGTTTCCTTGTCGCTGCTCTTGCTCTTGCTCTTGCTGTCCGTGTCCGACGGCTTCTTGTCTGCGCCA
Source organism: Thermomicrobiales bacterium (assembly GCA_035936055.1). Taxonomy (GTDB): domain Bacteria; phylum Chloroflexota; class Chloroflexia; order Thermomicrobiales; family UBA6265; genus JACCVC01. Next base: position 2,541 of record DASYWL010000218.1, on the reverse strand, counting down.
GACCCGTCGGCATCGCTTGAAGCCGCAGCGGTGTCACCGCTGCTCCCGGACGACTTGCTGTCCGTGATGTACCAGCCACTGCCCTTGAAGACGATGCCGACTGGGTGGATGATCCTTCGGACCCTGGCCTCGCATCGCGGGCAGGTATCCAGCGCGTCGTCGGACATCTTCTGGAAAATTTCGAACTGATGTTTACATGAGTCGCAACGGTAGACGTAGGTCGGCATTCCTCTGGTTCTCCTGAAACATTGCACAGCCGTTCATGGACCATACAATGGTCCGACGCACCATGTATTCTACGATGAAATCAACGAGTCTGTCCGCGGCCGGGCGGGGACGCTACGGTTCGTGGCCGTGCATGTCCTCCCAATTCATGCCTGCTCGGAGGTCGGCGATCACCGGTACCTCCAGCTGCTGTGCGTTTTGCATCGTGTCGCGCACCAGCACGGCGATGTCGTGCAGGCGGGTCTCGTCGATCTCGAGGACAAGCTCGTCATGCACCTGCAGGACCTGGTAGCCGGGCAGCTCCTGGTCCTGCAGTGCCCTGTCGAGATCGATCATCGCGCGCTTGATGATGTCGGCCTGCGTGCCCTGGATCGGCATGTTCATCGCCACGCGCTGCGCCGCCTGCCGCTGCTGGCCGTTGCGACTGTTGAGCTCAGGAATGTAGCGCCGACGCCCGGAGAGGGTCTGGACGTAGGCGTGTTCCTGCCCGAACGCGAGGATCTCGTCGAAGAACTGACGGACGCGCGGCAATCGTTCCCAGTACGCCTCGATGAACCGGGTGGCATCTTCGCGTGCCATGCCGGTGTCGCGGGAGAGCCCGAATGCCTGCATGCCGTAGAGAATGCCGAAATTGACAGTCTTGGCGACCCGGCGCTGATCCGCGGTGACGTCCCCGAAGTCGATCTGGTGGACGAGGGCGGCCGTCGCTCGGTGAATGTCCTCGCCCTCCCGGAAGGCCTCAATGAGGAACGGCTCTCCGGACATGTGGGCGAGGATGCGCAGCTCCATTTGGGAGTAGTCGGCGGCGAGCAGGATCGCGTTCTCGACGATACGGTGCTCGGGCCGGTGGTCGGCGACGAACGCCCGGCGGACGCGTCGCCCGACCTCTGTTCGGATCGGGATGTTCTGCAAGTTCGGCCCCGTGGAGGAGAGGCGACCTGTCGCCGCGACCGTCTGGTTGAAGTTCGTGTGAATGCGACCCGTGGCCGTGTTGACCTCATTGGGCAGCGAGTCGACGTAGGTGGATTTGAGCTTCGAAAGGGTGCGGTACTCGAGGATCCACTCGATGATCGGGTGCTGATCCCTGAGGGTCTCGAGCACGCTGGAATCCACGGAGTAGCCGGTTTTGGTCTTGCGGCCCGGTGGCAGCCTCAGCTCCTCGAAGAGCACCGTCGCCATCTGCTTGTTGGATCCGACGCGGACCGGCCGGCCGGCCAAGGCGTCGATCTCCGCCTCAACCTCCTGCAGCCGCCTGGTGATCTCCTCCGAGAACATCTTGAGTTCGTCGGTGTCGATGGCGATACCGCGCTTTTCCATGCCGACCAACACGGGCACCAGTGGCAGCTCGATCTCTTCGAAGAGCGGCAGCAGAGCGCGCTCCTCAAGATCCTTTCGCAGCGGGTCGACCAGTCCCATAGTGCACTCGACATCGGCACACGCATAGGGGGCGGCCAGCTCAACGGCGACATTGTCCATCGTGTCCTGGTTGCGCCCCGTCCCGATCAGCTCGGAGATTTCGGTCATCTGGATGCCGAGCCGGGTGAAGGCGAGGTCCTTGAGCCGGATCGAGGAGTCGCCGATGAGGAAGGCGGCGATCATCGTGTCGAAGTCGACCCGATCGAGGGTGAAACCGTGACGTTGCAGCACGTGGAGGTCGAACTTGCCGTGGTGCGCGACGAGCCGGAGTCCCTCGCGGCTGAGCGCCGGGTCGAGCTTCCCCCGGACCGGGTCGAGCGAGAGCTGGTTTCCATCGCGGTGGCCGACAGGGATATACCATGAGTGAGCGGTGTCGGTCGCGACGGAGATGCCGACCAGGTTGGCGGAGATCGGGTCCGTTGAGTCGGTCTCGACGTCGAGCGCGATTGCGGCGGCGTGTTGCAGCGCTTCGACCAAGTCGTCAAGCTCGGTCTCGGTCGTGACCGTCACTCGCTGGGTTTGCCGGTCCGCGCCGGCCTGGACAGTGGTCGACTCACTCGGCTCCATGGTTGATTGCGGCAGTCGGTTCAACAGCGACCTGAACTCGAGTTCCCGGAACAGCTCGGTCATCTCGGTGAGATCGAAGTGGCCGACCTGGGCCTCGTCGAGCGCCAGATTCAGCTCGATGTCGCAGACGATGGTTGCAAGCTCCTTGCTCTTGCGGGCTTGCTCGATGTTCTCGCGGAGCGCATTGCGGGCGCGGGTTGGGCTGATCTCGTCGATATGGGCGGTGATCTGCTCGAGATCGCCGAACTCCGCGATCAACTTTTTCGCCGTCTTGTCGCCGATGCCCGGCACGCCCGGGATGTTGTCCGAGGTGTCGCCCACGAGCGCCTTGTA
>DASYWL010000217.1:0-6621 GCA_035936055.1 Thermomicrobiales bacterium | reverse complement strand
CGTCCGGATATGGTCTCCGTGCTCATGCGTGACCAGCACCGCATCCAAGTCGCTGGGCGTCATGCCGTGGTTAGCGAGGCCCGCCCGGAGCTTCCGGATGCCGATGCCGCAGTCGACGAGAATCGCCTTGCCGGCGGCGCGCACCAAAAGGGCGTTGCCCGAACTCCCGCTGCCGAAGCTTTGGGCGATCACGAGGTCGTTGGAGGGTGGTGGCATTTCAGCGGGTTTTCCGTTCGCATGACCGGCAGGTCGCTGACAGCTAGCGTACCATGAAGAGGCTTGGGCGCCGGAGCTGTCGCCCGTGATGCGAAGGAGCGTCCATGGCATGTCGCGTGTTTGATAGTCAGCAGCAGGGAACGCAGACGAGGTCGTTCAGGGGCAGGGCACTCCGCCCGGGAGCAGGCTTCGGCCTCTCCCCGTCGGTGAAGCGCATGCTGGTCGCGACGCTCGTGATCGTCGGTGGCCTCGTGCTGGTCTTCACCACGGCATCATTCTGGATCAACTGGCTGTGGTTCGACAGCATGGCATACCGGTCGGTGCTGCTGCGACGCTACGCTGCCGTCGCACTTTCCTTTCTCGTGATCGGCGGCTTGGCGGCGCTTGTCTTCTACGTCAACGTCTCGCTCGCCCTGCGGAACACCCGCGGCGAGGAGACCGGCACGGCGGGAGCGATCTCCCGCTGGAGCCGACGCATCCTGCGCGCCCTGATCGTCGGTGCGTCGCTCGTCATCCTGATCATTGCGGGCACGGTAGCCGCGCAGAACTGGGAGCAGATCATGCTCGCGGTCAGCGGCCGCTCGTTCGGCATCGATGATCCGACCTTCAACCGCGATGTCGGTTTCTATATGTTCACGCTGCCGGCGCTGAGCGGTCTCCAGAGCGGGCTCGTATGGCTGGTTGGCATCACCACGATCGCGGTCGCCGTGATTTACGCCGTGCGGCTCGGCGTGCGCTTTCGATCGTGGGGGGATGTCCCCTGGGCGGCCCTCCGGCACCTCAGCGGACTCATCGCCGCGATCTTGCTGCTGCTTGCCTTCGGCTACTGGCTGCGAAACTTCGATCTCGTTTTCTCCCAGCGGGGCGTGGTGATCGGCCCTGGCTACACCGATGTCAATATCGTGCGGCCGCTCAACTGGCTCATGGCGCTCTCCTCGGCTGCCGCTGCCATTTTGATCCTTTCCGGGCGCGTGCTGCGCACCCCGAAGTACCTGATCGCCGTGCTCGGCGGCTGGTTCCTGCTGGCGGTGCTGGTGACACCGACACTCCCGGAGCTGGTGCAGCGTACGATCGTGAACCCGAACGAATTCCAGCGCGAGCAGGAGTACATCGAGCGCAATCTCGAGATGACCCGGGCCGCCTTCGGACTGGGCGACGTGGAGGTCCAGGAACTGACGGGGCAGGAGTCGATCGACCCCAGTAGCCTGAGCCTCGACGAGCCGCCGCTCCGCAACGTCCGCATCTGGGACTACCGAGTGGTGCAGCCCATTTACGAGCAGTTGCAGAGCTTTGTTCCGTACTACACCTTTGACGATATCGACGTCGACCGATACGAGATTGTTGGTGTACCGACCCAGGTGCTCGTCGGAACTCGCGAGCTGAATGTCGACGGGCTTCCGGAGAATGCCCAGACCTGGACCAACCGCCACCTTGCCTACACTCACGGCTACGCGGCTGTGGTGAGCCCGGTGAGCGAGGTGTCGTCCGACGGCTGGCCGGAGTTCCTCGTGCGCCAGATTCCTCCCGAGGGTCCCGAGGAACTGGCGATCACGCGACCGGAGATCTATCACGGCGAGGCGGACCTGGATTGGGTGATCGTCAAGACGGACCAGGGCGAGTTCAGCGGCCTCGTGGAGAGCGACGACGATGCCGTGCCGGGATTCCAAGGTGATGCCTACGGCGGCATCGCTCTCGGTAAGCCGTTCACACGAGCGCTGGCGGCGCTGAGTCTGGGCGACCGCAACGTCTTCCTCAGCAGTCAGCTCACCGGCGATTCAGAGTTGCTGCTGTGGCGTTCGGTGGTCGACCGGGCGGAGCACATCGCACCCTTTCTGGCCTACGACCCGGATCCGTACCTCGTGATCGCGGGCGGGCGCCTGGTCTGGGTCATCGACGCCTACACCGCGAGCGACAACTTCCCGAGCGCCAAGCGCTACGACGGCATCAATTACCTCCGCAACAGCGTCAAGGTGACGGTCGACGCCTATACGGGCGATACGACCTTCTACCGTACGGCCTTGGCGGATCCCATCGCGGACGCGTACGGGCGCATCTACCCGGATCTCTTCGCCGACGTCTCAGAGACGCCGCCCCATATCGCCGAGCACTTCCGCTACCCCGAGATGCAGTTCACGATGCAGGCGCGCGTCTGGTCGGAATACCATGTGGAGTCGGCTCGCTCCTTCTACGACGGTGACGACGTCTGGTCGATCGCCGAGGAGTCGGTCGGCGGCGATCTGCGGCCGATGGAGCCGTTCTTCGTCACCCAGCGCCTGCCGAACGAGGCGGAGACCGTCTTTGCGCTAACGGTGCCGTTCACGCCCGCCGGGCAGCAGGCGCGCCAGAACATGACCGCGTGGATGGCTGGAACGGCGGCAGCTGACGGCGACACCGATCTGCGTCTCTACCGGTTCCCGCGGCAGGTGACGGTATATGGCCCGCGCCAGATCGAGGCACAGATCAACCAGTCTCCGGAAATCTCCGAGCAGATCACGCTCTGGAACCAGAGCGGGTCAGAGGTGATTCAGGGCAACCTGCTGGTGATCCCGGTCGACAACGCGATGCTCTACGTCCAGCCGATGTACCTCCAGGCGTCGGAGTCGTCAGCAGCGGCACCGCGGCTGGCGCGGGTGATCGTGGCGGCAAACAACCAGGTGGTCATGGCCCCGACCTTGGGCGAGGCGATCGACAGCCTGCGCGTGCCCGAGGACAACGTTGTAGAGGCCGGTGATGCGTCGGCAGTCGTCGCCGAGATCGAGGCAGACGTGGGGCCCCAGGCGCCAACGCAGCCATCGGTATCGCTGGCCGACTTGGCGGGGATGTCGGAGGATCGGCTGCTCGACGAGGCGGTCGCGGCGTTCGACCGGGGACAGGAAGCGCTGGCGAACGGTGACTGGTCAGCCTACGGCGAGGAGCAGACCCGGCTGGAGGCGATCCTGGACCTGCTTGCCGGCGAGGCGAGCCCGCCTGCCACCCCGGAAGCGGGACCGTAACTGCGGAGTGCAAGGGGTGTTGGACGCCGCGTGGTAGCCCATCTCACCGTTGGTGCTGCCGGTTGCTACCGCTCCCCGAAGATAGCGCGGCCGATGCGAACCTGGGTGGCGCCCTCTGCGATCGCCTCGCGGTAGTCGTTGCTCATGCCCATCGAGAGCTCACGGAGGTCGAGATGCGGGAACTGCGCCTGCAGGTCGTCCCGGAGCGTTCCGAGTCCGAGAAAGATCGCGTGTAGGTCATCTCCCGTCGCGTCGATCGGGGCAATCGTCATAAGGCCCCTCGGGGCAAGTGTGCCGGTTGCGGCGATCTGCTCGATCAGCGCGGGAGCCTCGTCCGGTGCACAGCCAGCCTTCTGTTCCTCGCCGGCGATATTGACCTGCAGCAGCACGTTGAGCGTGCCGTCGGCCTTCGCCACCGCCTTGTCCAGCGCGTCGATGATCGAGGACCGGTCGACTGAGTCGACAGTATCGAACAGGCCCGGCACGAACTTCGCCTTGTTGGACTGCAGGTGCCCAATCAGGTGGAGCGTGGCGTCGTCCGGGAGCGGAGCGGAAACCTTCTCCTGCGCCTCCTGCACCCGGTTCTCGCCGAAGTGCCGAACGCCCAGATCGTATGCCGCCTCGATGTCCTCCCTCGGGAAGGTCTTGCTCACCGCGATGAGCGTGACCTCGCCGGGGTCGCGGCCGCCGTCGCGGGCCGCCTCAGCGACCTGCTCCCGAACGGCGTGAATGCGCTCCTCAAGTCTAGTGATCGTGCTCATGTCTACGACAGGTCCTTTCGGTTCACGCACGTGCTCGGTGCGGCCGGATGGCAATGAAGGCGCCCTCCCGACCGGCTCCGGGCCCGTGGCCACGGTGCGAGAACCAGCGCTCGGTGTCGCACCTGGTGCACTCGGGCGAGACATCGATGTGCTCGGCGCGGACGCCGGCGGCAAGCAGCAGGCGGCGGTTGGCGTCTGGCGCGTCGAAGTGTGCGCGCTCACCGGGCTTGCTCAACGCCACTTCCGGATCGATGTCGAACCTGGCGGCCGTCTCGCGCCACAGTGCCGTCACCTCCGGGCCCATTTCCGCGCAGCAGCCTGCGAGGGCCGGTCCCAGATACACGAGCAGGTTCTCCGGTTGCGAGTCGTAGGTGCTGCCCATGGCGGCAACCACCGCACCAGCGATGTTCTTCACCGTCCCGCGCCACCCAGCGTGCACTGCCGCGATGGCAGGGCGCTTCGGATCGACGACCAGGATCGGCTGGCAGTCGGCGTGGAGCGTCAGCAGTGTGACGTTGGGCGCGTCGGTCATGAGACCATCGCCGATGCCGAGATGCGGGATACCGTCACGCGAGCCCTTGGCGGCATCCTGCGCTGTTACTCGCAGGACCGTCGCCTCGTGGATCTGACCGCCGGTGACGATCGTCTCGGCATCAACACCGATCGCCTCCGCCCAGAGCTGGCGCATCTGCCAGGCATCGGCCTTGTCGCGCGGTGTGCCCATCCCGATGTTTCCGTCCGCCTCGCCCAGGCCCTCGACCCGATGCGACACACCGTGGGCGATGCCGGCGACGCTGTCGAGCAGCGCGCTGCGCGCTGGTCGGAGGAGGGTCATCGGATCTGCCGTCTTGCTCGTCATGGAGTGGAACTCCCTGTTGCCTCGTCGAGGATGATCCGGTCTACCAATCGCTCGACCGGGGCGTGGTCGTCGGTATAAATGATCCTCCCCTCCGGTACCTCGCGAATGTTGCCAGTCTCGATGCTGCGATCGCCAACAGTGCGCAGGATAGTGCCTTCTGGTTGGTTCTCGACGGCCTGCAAGTAGGTCTCGATCGAGGACGGCGGCCTGGTGGCGATCACCATGGTGTTGTCGTAGGCCTCGCCGTCCACCAGATAGACCTTGGGAAAGACCGAGCGGATCGTGGAACCGATGACATCCACGAGTCGATAGTCCTCCGCGGTGCGTCCGGCATTGACCACCAGCGTGCCGTCGTCGTCGAGATGATCGTACACCTCCTTAAAGAACTCCCGCGAGGTCAGCTGGAACGGGATGTATGGTTGCCTGTAGGCATCGACCGCGATCGGCTCGTACCGCTTGTCGCTCGCGCGCAAGGCGTACCGGCCGTCTTCGACGATCACGTTGAGGTTGGGCTCTGTCATGTCGAAGCACTCCCGGCCGACCTCAACGATTTCCTTGTCGATCTCGACGCCGTCGATGAGCACGGGTCCGAAGGCGTGGGTTAGCTGCTTGCTGACCGTGCCGCCTGCCGGCCCGATGATCATCGCGCTGTCGAGTTCGGCGGGAGACTCGGTGCTGGTGAAGAGCGGGCCGAGCATGAAGTAATCCCACGATCCACGTGTCAGGAGCTCGTCCGGGTCGTAGATCGATTGAAACGCGTGGCCGTCATTGAGCGAGAGGTAGCGTGCGCCGTCGTCCTCGATGACCTGGATGTAATTGTCGGCCGATTCGGTCTCGTAGATGATGTGCCCGCGCTCCGCTGGCCGGATGGTGTCCGGTGTGGCGAGGAACGGCACCAGTAGCGCGATCATCGAGGCGGCCATGGTGGGCACCCGCATGCCCCAACTGTGTTGCTGCCAGATACCGACCATTGCGGGAACCAGCAGCATCGCCCCAAGGACGAGGAAGGTCCGTGCAGTGCCGATCCACGGGATGAGTACCAGCACTGGCAGGAAGCTGCCAACGCTCGAGCCGATGGTCGAGAGCGCGTAGATGCCGCCTGAGATGTCGCCAGCCTCGTCGACGTTCTGGATCAGCAGGCGGACAGCGTACGGTGTCACGAATCCCAGCAACGTGATGGGAATCGCCAGCAGCAGCAGGACGCCGATCAGCGAGCCGTAGATGGCACCGACGTCGACGCCGGTGAAGGCGTCGAGCGAGATACGCAGGATCGGCTGCGCGAGATACGGCAGCAGGATCGACGACAGGGCGGCAGCGGCGGTCGCGACATAAAGTATCCACGGGCGGGGAAAGCGATCGGCCAAACGGCCACTCATCCAGTAGCCGATTGCGAGGAAGGTCGAGGTGATGCCGATCAGGTTGGCCCAAATGAAGGTCGAGGTGCCGAAGTACGGCGCGACCAGCCGCGACGCAGTGATCTCGGTGCCAACGCTCGTGATGCCGCCGACGAAGACCAACTGGCGGATCATGTGCGGGCTGGCGTGGCCGCGCACGCTCGACATGAAGTGCGATTGGGACACGATGGCTGGTAATCCTGGCATCCAGTGTGTCGAACAGGCGCGCGACGCTCAGCGTCGAGCTTGTCCAAGTATATGATGCGGTCAGTGGATGCCCGGCACGGATGGGATCGTCCTTGCTCGGACTTGGTCGCCTCTTTTGCGCTCAATCATTGTTATACGCAAAGAACGGTCGCAGACAGGTTGTCCTTCTGGCCGCTATCCCCTCGCGGTGT
>DASYWL010000216.1:0-9189 GCA_035936055.1 Thermomicrobiales bacterium | reverse complement strand
CTCCGATAACCACGACTGTGGCCCCGAATGTGACACCATCCGCAGACACCAGGTTGGCTCGCCATACCTGCTATCGCATTTCGGTGATAGCAGGTACGCTCTGCGCCGGAACCTGCGGGCTCGGTGCTGGTAGTCGACGTCAGTCGCCGGAGGCAGCGAGCCGGCCCGGGCGCGTCGCTGGTGTCGTACGCACGGAGCGCGGTTTGAGCAGGTGCCGAATACGGGCTTCGAGAGTGGCGGCATCGCGCAGCCGTTCCGCTCGTTCGTAGGCCCGGACCGCAGTCAGCATGCCGTTGCGCGGAAGATCCCAGAAACCGGGCAGGGCGGCAAGGTCGATCTCGGGGTCGCCGGCGGCAACGGTGAAGGCCTCGACCGCCTCAACCAACTTACCGGCGCGCGCCAGGATGAGGCCGCGCTCGGCCTCGAGCCGCACCGATCGCGTGCTGCCGGTCGGGACCGGGCCCGCCTGACGAGATCGCAGCTGTGGATGTCGCTCCCAGCGATGCTCGCCGCTGGGCGGGGGAGTGGCTAATTGCTGCTCTTGCACGACGCGCGGCGTGGGTCTGTCAACGGGTCGCATCGCACTGCCAAAGGTACGGTCCTGCCTGTGCTTGATGCCGAGTGGCAGGCCATGGTCCGACTCGCGTCCAAACACGGCGAGCAGCAGGTTGCGCAGTGAGCCGAGCAAGGAAGCCCGCCGCGCCTCGATATCCCGTACAGCCATATCGGTCATGAGCATCATTCCCTTTCTCCCCACCCAGCAACCAGGAATCGTCGCCATCGAACCGATTGCGCCGTGAACAGCTTGCGGGTCGCTGTACTGGATCCCCCATGGATCCGGAACGGCGCGCAGTTTCCACCAGTTCCGTATTGGGCGGAACCGTTGCTGGATCGCCGCTTCACCGCATCGCCGTTGAACATGGCTTGCTGCTTTACTCGGTGCGGGCGGTCGAGAGCGGGATGACCTCGGACGAGCTGGCGCAACCTTTCGTGTGCTGATGCTACCACAGCAGGTGTACGTACACAAGTGGGCGGCCTGTGGGATCGGCAGGGTCTCCAGCGCGTCTGCTATCGTCTGGGAAGCATTGGGTCTCGCCAAAAGGGCGAGACGCGGCGGCCGTTCACCCGAAACGGATCGAGGCTCTCGGATGACTGATGAGTTCCCGTACGATTCTGCTGCTACAGATTCGCCCGCTGACGCCGCGCTGCTCGAGCGGTTGCAGCCGGTTGCTCAACTGCTTGCGCCGAGTCGACACATGGTCGTGTTCACCGGTGCGGGCATCAGCACGGAATCCGGCATCCCCGACTATCGCGGTCCCAACGGTGTCTGGAAGACCAACCGCATCCCGACGGCGGACAGCGTGCCCGCAGATCGCGCGAGCCGGGAGGATCGCTGGCAGTCCCACCGGAAGCGCTATCCCGAGATGCAGGCGCGCGATCCGAACGCCGGTCACCGGGCGATCGCCGCGCTGGAGCGCGGCGGGCGTGTCAGCGCGGTCATCACCCAGAACATCGATGGTCTCCACCAAAAAGCCGGCTCCGACCCGGCGCGGGTGCTCGAGCTGCATGGCTCGTCGCACCGGCTGCGGTGTGTCGACTGCGGCCGAATCTACGACACGGCCGAGATCGTCGAGCGGCTGGAGCAGGGCGAGCGGGATCCCCGGTGCGTTGTTTGTGGCGGCGTGCTGCGCTCGTCCACGGTCCTCTTCGGCGAATCACTGCCCGAGGAGACGTTGCGCAAGGCGATCGAGGCGAGCGCATCGGCTGACGTGATGCTGGTGGTCGGTAGCTCGCTGGTCGTCAAACCGGCCGCGCAGCTCCCCGCGGTGGCACGCAAGCGCGGGGCGTCGCTGGTGATCGTCAATCGCGAGCCGACGCCGTTGGACGACGTTGCCAACGCCGTCGTGCGTGGCGAGGCGGGGCCGGTGTTGCAGGCGCTGGCACACCTGGTGATCAACGGGAGCGATGCGAGACCCTGACCTCGCCGGGTTGTTCGCATGAGCTCATCAAAGGAAGTGAAAGGATCACGCTCAGGATGGCGACCGCGGACGATGGCCGCATCAATGTCGACATGGAGCACAACTGCTTCGGGTGTGGCGATCTCAGCGCGCACGGTCTTCACCTGTCGTTCTACCCCGATGAGGGGGGCGGCGTGTGGACGGCATTCGTCCCCGCCGAACGCTTCGAGGGGTACACCGGGATGGTCCACGGCGGTGTGATCAGCACCGTGCTCGACGAGGTGATGGCGTGGTCGCTCTACCGCAACGAGATATGGGCGGTGACGGTCAGCCTCTCGGTGCGCTATCGCGCGCCGATCCGTGTCCGGGAGCGAACACGGGCGGTCGGCTGGGTAGTCCGGCGGCGTGGTCGCCGGATCGAGGCTGCGGGCGAGATTCGCCGGGCAGAGGATGGCAAGGCGCTTGCCTCGGCGACGGCCACCTTCGTGCAGGTACCCGAACCGCAGGCTAGGGAGTGGCGCGAGCGCTATCTCGGTGATGGGAATCGGCACGCCGAGGTGGCCGGGAAAGGGTGACGAGGGATGGTCTGCCCCGAATTCCACCCGGACCGGCTATTCCTCCCCGGCGCGGTCGGGAGCGGCGGCCTGGCGGCGAGAGATCATCTTGCCTGCCTGCTCTTGGGCGCCGGTCACCAAGAGGTTCAGTGCGTTCAGGGTTGGCTCCACGTTCGCGCTGTCGAGCACGAAGAGCGCGAGTGCCGTCTCCGCCTCGGTGAATGTCAGCACGTCCGCATCACTGCTGCTCCCAGCCGCGCTGATCGCCGCCAGCCATGTCCTTGCATGGTCGTTGGCCTCCTTCAGGGAGCGGTGCAGATCCTCGGCTATCGCGGCGCGCTCCTCCTCGGTCCGTGCCGCCATCAGCAAGTCCCCTTCGGTGGCCACCATCGACGGTGGTGACTCGCCCTGCATGGCGCGCCATGTTGCCGGGGTCGTTGCGAGGATGAACGCCACCGTCTCCGTCTCGGCATGGGCAACCATTCGCGGTCCGGGTGTGTCGCGATCCGTCGCCTGCTGCAGCGTCGCAAGTCCCTGCCGGTAGAGCTCGTCACCGGTCAAGCCGTCCTCGTTTCTCTCCTGCATCACGTAGACGTAGACGAGGAAGGCGGCGACGCCGATGGACGAGTCAACCTCGATCGAGTAGATCGCCGCATTCGGGTCGGCCTTCATCTCGGTGAGGTCATTCATGATCGCGGCCGGGTTGTCGCGCAGCTCCAGCGCCTGTGCCAGGAAGCCGGCAGCGGCGAGAGCGAGCGGGTTCGGGTCTGTGATGGGTGCGCCTGTCAATTTTGGATCCTGCCGACGTCGCGAGTGGTCGAGTGGGCAGCGGAGCGAACGCTGGCCGCGGTGCTCGGGAAAGGGTACGACGCATCGAGGGGCGAGGCGAGGATGTGGTCGCTGATGACTCGATAGAGCGACTTACGGCTGGCCTCAGGATGTCCAATCTCCATCCGGCAAATATCCAGGGAATACCGGCGACACGGCGCGGATCGTCGGCGTCGGGCCTGATTCAGAGCCGAATTCACGGCACTTCCTCAATCGTTGTTGCTTGCCTCTCGGGGGTAGGGACTTGGGAGCATCATAGGGGGTAGCGTATTGGTAGAATTTGTCAGATAATATGTCCACTGGGCCGTCCGACAACTTCACGCGGGGTACGCACTCGTTCCCGGGGTCTCGTTGGACAAGTGCTGTGCTGTGCTGAAAGGCGTGTTTGGAGCCGGGTGTTGATGGACGGTTGACGCTCCGTCGAACTGGTCAGGGGGCGTAGGAAAAGGAGGCTCGCGTCATGAGAGGGAGGCCGTTACACATAACCTGGGAGGAGTCGGCCGAGGAGCTCAAGGAGATGCTCGACAAGGAGCGCGACCCGCGCCGACGGTCGCGGCTGCAGGCTTTCTGTATGCTGCGGCAAGGCAAGCGGATCAGCGATGTGACGGATGTCGTCGGGGCTGATTACCGCACGGTGCAGCGGTGGGTTGCCTGGTATCGTGCCGGAGGACTCGATTCGGTGCTCCGTCGCACTCCAGGGCACGCAGCACCGGGACGTCGCTCCAAGCTCACAGCCCAGCAAACCCAGGTGCTCCTCGACGAATACGAGGCAGGACGTTTCCGGAGCATCCGGGAGGCGGTGGACTGGGCGTCCGATACGTTCGGCGTCGATTTCACTTACACGGGTATGCACGCGCACTTGCGACGCGCCCAGCGACGCGCGTCAGCGTCATCCGCCTGACGCTGTTCCCAAATGGTCCGTCGGTCGGGGCAATGCCGAACAGGTGTTGCCCTGGTCGCAGGCTTGGCGCAAAGAAGCGGTAACTTCCGGCACTAGACGCGGTCGACGGCGCGCTTGGGTCGGAGGCGGCCGAACAAGAGTACGGCGGCGCCGAGCCCTGCAACAGCTACCAACATGTTCACGACCGTGTCGAAGAAGGGGACCGGCACGTAGCGCAGGGCGCTGAGCAGCAGCACCCCGAGGGTCATGCTGAGGAGCAGGTGGCCTCGGCTGCCGTCGGCCCAGCGGTTTGGCAGCAGCCAGGCGCCGAGGCGCTGCCCTACGACAACCTGGCTCAGGTAGAGCGCCACGATGTAGCCCGCTAGCAGCAACAGGCCCAATGGGATGCCGACCACCGTTGCCAGCAGCAGGATTGCCAGCACCGGGACGCTCACGAGCGCCAGGAGCCCCGCGATGGCCGCCGGCAGGGGACGGTCGAGCGTCTCGTTGAGCGCGGTCGCCAAGCGTGGTGCGATCGCGATGATGAACGCACCGGCCACCAGCAGCCAAACCGTGCGGGCCAGCGGGCTGAAAAACCGGGCCCGCGGTCCGCTTTCCATGCCCCACGGGGCGGCGGATTGCCGGTCGAAATCGCCGGCAACCTCCACCCCGGGCGTGATGTCGGCCTCGACCGGGCTGATGTAGATGAGCTCGCCCGCGATGGCCGCATCGTTGCCGAGGTCCAGTCGCTCCACGTCGGCGCGCACGTCGCCGGCGATATCGCCATCGATCTCCAGCACGCCGATGGTGCCGGTGACATCGTCGCCGACCGCTCCATTCACGGTCAGCATGCCGCCAAAGACGTGCACGTCACCATCGATTGTCGCGCCCTCCGCGATCGTGGTGAAGCCACTGAGCACCACTAGGTCGCCACCGATCGTCCCGCTGACGTTGACCATCCCGCCGGCCACGCGCACCGAGTGCGCAATGCTGCCGGAGATGGTCGTTTCGCCACTGACCACGTTGAGCGAGTCCTCAACCGTCCCGTCAATCTCAACGGACCGGGCGCCAGCGAAGACGTCCTGCTCAGCCGTTCCGTCGAGTAGGAAGGTATCGCTGGCGACGAACAGGTCCTCCTCGACGACCTCCGCGGCCGGGATCGTCACATCAGTGTCGGCGCGGAAGGAGGCCGCATTGGTCCAGAGCGGCATCGCGATGGTCGTGACCACCAGAATGATGGCGCAGGCGGCAAGGCCGAGGTAGCGGGGCTGAGCGCCCGAGGTGGTCAGCCGGCTGGACATCTCACGGTCCCACTGCGCTGATGACGGCATCGCTCAGTGTCGACCAGCGTGGTGGCCGAAGGGGCCAACCCTTCATCACCGTGCGGTTGCTGAAGACGGAGAGGCCGAGCTCGCGCGCCGGGTCGACCCAGACCATCGTCCCGGACTGTCCCCAGTGGCACCACGTGCCCTCCGAGGTGAGCGTGCCAGTCGGGTGGTTGCGCTTGCTGCCCTTGACCTCCCAGCCGAGTCCCCATGCTCCCTCTTCCCAGTGGAAGCCAGCCGAGTTGACGCCGCCCGGCACGCCACCGGTGTTGTCAACCACCATCTGCGCCTTGAGATCGTCCCGTAGTGGACTCGCTTGGCCAGGCAGGAAGGATGTGGCAAAGCGCAGCACGTCGAGGGCCGTGCCGAAGTAGCCGCCCCAGGGAATGCCCATGTCGCGCCAGTAGCGGCTGTTGTAACTCTCGCTTTTTCCGCCATTGCCGGCCGCGTCATCGACATGGGCTACGCGGTCGTCGAGCTTGGGACCTGGGCGCAATACGATGCCGTCCAGTCCGGCCGGGTCAAGGATGTCCTCCTGCAGCATGCTGTGGAAGTCGCGGTCGGCGAGTCGGGAGGCGGCGCGCGCGGCGAGAGCCAATCCGACATTGGAGTAGCGCAGCGTCTCTCCTGGCGGTGACTGCAGCGGCACGTTGCACATCACGTCGACAATCTCGCCAAGCGAGGGGAGTGCCGTCATGCGGATGCGCTTGACGCCGACATTCTCCGGCAATCCCGAGGTATGACACAGCAGCTGTCGCATCGTCACTTCGTGGCGTTGAGCCTCCAGCTGTGGCAGGAGATCCTCGTCGAACGGGTCTTCGACCGACTCGAACTCGGGAAGGATCTCCGCGAGTGGCGTGTCAAGGTCGACGTCCTCCCTGTCGAGCACCTGCATGACGGCGGCGGCCGTCATCGGCTTGGAGACGGACGCGAGCGCGAAGATGGTGTCGTTGGTGACGTGGCGGCCGGGTGTCGCCTCGCCGGTGGTGTGCGCAGCGATGATTTCGCCCCGGTGCCAGACCGCCGCGGCGGCACCGGGAACCGCGCCATCATCGATCCACTGGTCGATGGTGTCGAGCGCCTCCTGAATGGTGGGCATGCTGGAGATGGTGTCCTTCCTGGATTGGGCGTCGGTGACGAGTTTGAGCGCGAGGTTCACGAACCCGGACGCTCCGCTCGATACGAGAGAGTCGCCAGAGATTGTAGGGGATACGAGGGGGCAGCGCGACCGGGAGCGGGTAAGCTAGGGCGTCGGCAACACGGTCATCTGACCGCAGCGGCGCAGCATCGGGATGAGGAGGACGATATGGCGGGATACGTTTTGGAGGTGATCGAGAGCTACGAGGAGATGAGTGTCCGAGCAGCGGATGCGGTCCAAGAGACGGTCGAGCGGCGGCCAGATGCCGCGATCACGGTACCGACTGGCCAGACGCCTTTGGGAATGTACGAGGATCTGGTACGGCGGGTCGAGGCCGGCACGATCGACCTGAGCCAGGTCCGCATCTTCTGCCTCGATGACTACCTCGGCCAGAGCCGGCACGACGAGGCGAGCCTCACCCGGTGGCTCTACGAGGCGTTCCTGATACCCGCCGGCATCCCTGAGAGCCATATCCATCGCATACCTGCTGCCGCGCCGGATCCTCACGCCGCGGCGCTGGCGTATGAGCGGGAGATCGCTGCGCTGGGTGGGCTCGAACTGGCGGTGATCGGACTCGGGCAGAACGGGCACGTCGCCTTCAACGAGCCGGGATCCGCCCCCGACAGCCGCACGCGCGTGGTCGAGTTGACCGGGGAGTCACGAGAGCAGTCGTCTGCCTACTGGGAGGGCGAGGCGGGGATTCCGCCGTATGCGATCACCATGGGCCTCGGTACGATCCAGGAGGCGCGGCAGATCGTGCTGATCGTCTCCGGAGAGGCGAAGGCGGGGATCGTTCACCAGGCGCTGGAGGAGGAGCCGAAACTGGAGGTGCCGGCGTCATGGCTGCAGACCGTGGGCGAGCGATTGCACGTCATTCTTGACCGCGAGGCCACCAGCGAACTGACTCCACGATGATCACCGGGTCAGGACCGGAGGCGGGGTGGTGGGCAGGCAGGGTGCGACAACCGTGAGGATGCGCTGGTGGAGTTCCGGCGAGGCGCTGGCCAGGACGCCGGCCCGCGGCCGTGGAGACGGCTGGTTGTAGCGATACTGGTTGCCGTACATGTCGGTGAAGGCGCCGCCGGATTCGGTCGTCATCAGGTCGCTCGCGGCGAGGTCCCACTCGCGCACCGGCGAATCGCCGGCCCGCTTCCAGAATCCGATGAAGGCGTCGTAGGTCCGCCATCTCGGCAGGAACGCGCGGGGACCGTAGCCAAACGCGAGCACCGGCACCGGTGGGGCACCGAGCTCCGCGGTGATGTGCTCGATCGCGTCGGCGAAGTCGACCGGGCCGTAGTAGCGTGAGGTGGCGAGCCTCGGAGGGCTTTCCGGTGGCTCGAAGCGGAACGGGGCAATCTCGCCGCGCTCGTCGATCGACCAGGCGCCGTGGTCACGCACCGCCAGTGTCATCACCCCACTTGGCGGGTGCGCGCAGATTGACACGACGGGGTGCCCCTCGACGACCAGCGCCAGCAGGATATCGAACAGGCCGGTCCGCGCGACGAACTGGGCCGTGCCGTCGATAGGGTCGGCGATCCAGCAGCGCGGGTTGCCCAGACGGGCCAGGTCATCTTCGCTTTCCTCGGTCAGCAGCGCATCAGCAGGGAATGCCTGCTGGATGCCCGCGCGGAGCATCCGATCGGCGGTGAGATCGGCATCAGTTACCGGCGAGCCGTCTTCCTTGGTGTAGGTCACCGCTCCCTGCGCTTCGTAGATGCCGCGCACGGCGGTCGCGACCTCCCGGACGAGGGGAACGATGGCGTGCAGCTCGTGAGCCCAAGGGTGGTCTGCCGGAAGTGTTGGCATGACAGAATCCTTTACGGCATACTGTTAGAGTCTGGGGTTAGCGGATCTCGCTTGCCACGGCATGAGTTGGCTTCCTCGGCCCGGGCGTAGCCCCGAATAGGGTACCCCGTCACCGAGGGTTGTGGTATGTACATCAACAGCGAGATCTGAGGACGGTTTGAAGCCCACGATCGAACCGCGGCTACGGAGGGGAAACACGAACGATGAGCACGACACCGATTCTCAAGAAGAGCAAGCGAGCCATTGCCATTACCGGCATCGCGCTGAGCGCACTGGTGCTCGCGGCTTGCGGCGACGACGAGGCTGCTGAGGTGGTCGAGGAGGTCGACGAAGTCGCCACCGAGGTCGTCGAGGAGGAAGAGGTTGTCGAGGAAGAGGTAGCCGAGGAAGAGGTCGTTGCCGAGGACGAGGCGGCCGAAGAGGTTGTCGGCGAGGTCGGCACTCCCGAGGAGGAGGAGGTGGTTGCCTCGCCAGTCGCTGGTGCGACGCCAGTGCCTGCCGATGCGGATGCGGCACCGGCAACCCCCGCCGCTGCGACCCCGGCTCCCGTCGGCGCGACGCCAGTTCCCGCTGACGTGGATGCGGCACCTGCAACCCCGGTCGCGTCTCCGATGGCGACACCGGAGGCCTAGCCGATCCACCTGCCTTACCGGCGATACCGTGGTGACAGAGAACGAGCGACGCGGGTGCCGACGAACCG
>DASYWL010000215.1:0-1913 GCA_035936055.1 Thermomicrobiales bacterium | reverse complement strand
GTCAAGGTAGGTCGTCGTTCCGCATGACGTGCAGACCGGTCGCATGCGACCATCCCGGCAGACATCGTGAGTTGGCGCGCCACAGCGCTGGCAGAACATCGACATCGGGCTCCTCCGTTCGGCCTCACCGTAGCATGGAGCGGTCCAGGCCGGCATCGGGTAACACGTCGGGAGTGACACATGGCGCAACAGGAGAACTTCGATGCGATCGTGATCGGTGCCGGTCAGGGCGGCGGCCCCATTGCCAGCTCCTTCGCTCGCGACGGCCGCAGGACGGCACTCATCGAGCGCGAGCACGCTGGCGGCAGCTACATCAACTGGGGCTGCACGCCGACGAAGACGATGATCGCCTCGGGGCGTGTCGCTCACGTTGCCCGTCGCGCCCGGGGCTATGGCGTCCACACTGGGGAGCTGCGCATCGACATGGAGCGAGTGCGCAAGCGCGACGTCGTCCAGATGTTTCGCGACGCCAGCCGCGCGAGCATCGAGGGGACAGATGGTCTGGAGTACATCAAGAAGGGCGAGGCGCGCTTCACCGGCGAGAAGACCATCGAGGTGGCGCTCGACAACGGCGGCAACCGGTCGATGCGCGCGGAGACCTTTGTCCTTGACGTGGGCCAGCGCGCTCGGCCTCTCGACCTCGACATCCCAGCCGGTGTCACCATCCTCGACAACCGTTCGGTCATGGAGCTGGATGAGGTGCCGGAACACCTGCTGGTGGTCGGCGGCGGCTACGTCGGGATCGAGTTCGGCCAACTCTTCCGGCGTCTCGGTGCCGAGGTAACCATTGTGCATCGGAGCGACCATCTGCTCTCTCATGAGGATCCAGACGTCGCCGAAGCCGTCGCAGAGATCCTGCGTGAGGACGGCATCGCCTTGGAGATGCACACCCGGCCGACCGGCGTCACCTCACGTGGCGAAGGCATCGAGGTGACTATCGAACGCAGCGAGGATCCGCCAGGAACCGTATTCGTTTCCCATGTGCTGGCCGCCGCTGGCCGATTGCCGAACACCGACTCACTCGACGTCGAGCAGACCGGCCTCAAGCTGGACGACCGGGGGCAGATCGCGACCGACGACCGGTTGGAGACCGCAGTGACGGGGATTTACGCGATTGGGGACATCCGGGCCGGCCCGAAATTCACCCATATCTCCTACGACGACTACCGCATTCTCAGAGCGAATCTGATCGACGGTGGCAACCGCTCCGTGGACGACCGCCCCGTCCCCTACACGACCTTCATCGACCCGCAGCTCGGCCGCATTGGGCTCACCGAGAGGCATGCGCAGGAGCAGGGCATCCCCTATCAGGTCGGAAGGTTGCAGATGAGCAGCGTCGCGCGGGCGATCGAGACGGACGAAACGCGCGGGATGATGAAGGCGCTGGTACATGCCGAAACGGGACGCATCCTCGGAGCAGCGGTGCTCGGCATCGAGGGGGGGCGAAATCGCGGCGACGCTCCAGATCACCATGATGGGCAATCTGCCCTACACCGCCCTGCGCGACGGTGTTTTCGCCCACCCGACGCTCGCAGAGTCCCTCAACAACGTCTTCGCGAATCTGCAGGACCCCGAGTAATCGCGGATCCCGGCCTCCGTTCCTGCACGCGAACAACGGCAACTTGGATTCGGTGTTCCGCCCGGGAAACCATCGCCGCCGTGGATGCAGAAACCACGGCAGCGATGGTGGTCACACCGCTACCTGCCAGCACCGCCGTTGATCGACGCACGTCTACTCGCCGCGCGCTTCGACCGACTCAACTTCCGCAGCGTCAGCAGGCTCCGTGACCCGTGTCTGGCTCTGTTCCCGCAGGAACTGCTGCACGTAGAACTTGCCAAGCCCACCCTTTCCGGTCGAGCCACTCCCCTTCCAGCCACAGAAGGACTGGCAGCCGGGCCACGCGCCGGTGGTC
>DASYWL010000214.1:0-6324 GCA_035936055.1 Thermomicrobiales bacterium | reverse complement strand
TGTATCGGGTCGTGCGCGGACGTTCCATCGGGCATGCCCTGATCCGACCCGTATGCCAATGCGGACAGCAGGAGCCCTCTGCAGCCGTTGGTGAGGCCGGTGTGCACGACATTCCATTTCTATCGGAGGTATCAGGACAATGGCGAAGATTCGTACCATCGGTTCCGAGATGCAGACAGTTCGGCGGCTGAACAATGCAATTCGAACCGGGCGGCTCACGCGACGCGAGGCGATGCTTCGGGGCGGCGCCCTTGGGCTCTCGCTGCCCGCGATGATGGCGCTTCATGGCACTGGCGGCGCACTCGGCGTCTCCGTGGCGTCGCGGCAGGACAGCGAACCAGTTTCCGGCGGCACCCTCACCCTCGGCGTGCAGGCCGACCCAGCCGAGCTCGACCCGCACAAGACCTCGCTAACGGCGGCCTGGCACGTGATCGAGCACGTCTACGAGACGCTCATCACCACCGACGAGACCCTCTCCCCGGTGCCAGCCCTGGCTGAAAGCTGGGAGATCTCCGACGACGGCCTGACCTACACCTTCAATCTCCGTGAGGGCGTGTTCTTTCATAATGGACGCGAGTTCGTGGCCGACGACGTCAAATACAGCGTCGAGCGCATCCTCGATCCGGAAACGGCCTCGCCCGTGGTCGACGAACTCGCCTCGGTGGAGTCAGTCGAGGCTGTAGACACCTACACCGCCGTCATCACGCTGAAGAACCCGGATGCTTCCTTCCTCGCCAAGCTGATGGGATCGTCGATCGCCATCGTGCCGCAGGAGGTGGTCGAGGAGCGCGGCGACCTGATGCAGACGATGGTCGGCACTGGCCCCTTCCGCTTCCTCGACTACGTGCCCAACACCGAGGTCCGGCTCGAGCGCTTCGCGGACTACTGGGACGCGCCGCTGCCGTACCTCGACGCTCTCAACATCCAGATCATTCCGGACAACACCGCCCGCACGACGGCGCTGGTGCAGGGGACGGCCGACATCATCGAGTACGCGCCGGTGCAGGACCTGCCGATCTTCGAGGCCGACGATACGATCGTCGTCACCGGCAACGAGAACACCAACATCCGCTACATGGGCATCAATGTCCAGCGCGAGCCGTTCGACCAGCTCGAGGTGCGCCAGGCGATCTCGATGGCGATCGACCGCGGCCCGATCATCGACGCGGCGGTGTTCGGCTACGGCACGCCGACCAACGTGATCTTCCCGGCGAGCTACTGGGCCGGCATCGAGTCGGAGATCCCTGAGCCGGACATCGAAGGCGCGCGGGCGTTGCTGGAGTCGGTCGGGTTGGGCGACGGCTTCGAGTGCCAGATCCAGTCGTGGGCGCAGTACCCCTTCCTCTCGAACGCCGCGATCGTTATTCAGGAGCAGCTCCGCCAGATCGGCATCGAGGGCGAGGTTGACCTCCAGGAGAACGCGGTGATGCTGGAGAACTACTTCAGCGGCAACTTCGACCTGTCGGTCACCGGTACCAGCGCCTACGTCGACCCGAATGACGTGATTCAGAGCAACTTCGGCACGGATCAGGCCTCCAATGGCGAGGGATACAGCAATCCGGAGGTCGACCGCCTCATTCAGGAGGGCATCGGCACCACGGACCAGGAGGAGCGAGCCGAAATCTACGCAGAGATCCAGCGCATCCTGCTCAACGACCTGCCGTGGATCAACCTGTTCATCGCCGAGCAGTACGAAGCGATGAAGGATTACGTCCAGGGCTACGTCCACATTCCGACGGGCTCCAACCGCTCGCTCAAGTCGGTCTGGATCGCCGAGGAGTAGCGGTTGTAGCGTCCCGCGTCGCTGGCTGATCATGGCATGGGGTCGGGGGCGCATCATCCCCGACCCCATGCTTTCTGTGCCGTCAACCTCAGTGGGCTGCGGGAGGTCAGATCGCTACCTTGACAGACACAACTTCCTGATTCCGTGAGAGGCAGGACCGCCGCATGCTGAAGTTCATCATCAACCGGGTGCTGCTCATGATCCCGATCCTGCTCGGGGTCTCGCTGGTCACCTTCATCATCGTGCGGTCGATCCCCGGTGACCCGGTGCGCGTGTTGATCGGCATGGATCAGCGGGCGACTCCTGAGCAGATCGACAACATCCGCCGTGCCTACGGGCTCGACCAGCCGCTGCCGGTGCAGTATCTCCGCTGGATGAGCCATGTGCTGCAGGGTGATCTGGGGTCGTCGCTGCGTACCACCCGCCCGCTGACCACCGAACTCGGGTTGCGGCTGCCGGTGACCGCCGAGCTGACCGTCCTCGCGGCAGTGCTCGGCACGATCCCGGCCCTGGTCTTCGGGGTGCTGGCCGCGCTTCGGCGCAATACCCGCTTCGACTGGCTGACGACCGCGTTTACGATGATCGGCATCTCGGTGCCGAACTTCCTATTGGCGACGGTGCTGGTGCTGCTCTTCTCGTTCAGGCTCAAGTGGCTGCCACCGGTGGGGTACACTCCCTTCACCGAGGACCCGATTCAGAACCTCAAGACGATGGTCCTGCCGGCGATCAGCCTGGCGATGCCCTTCATGGCGATCATGATGCGCTTCACGCGCTCGTCCGTGCTGGAGGTGATCGGGCAGGAGTATGTCCGCGTGGCGCGCGCCAAAGGGCTGCCCCAGCGACGGGTGCTGCTGCGGCACATCCTGCCGAACGCGGGCATCCCCATCCTGACGATCGCCGGTATCCAGGTGGCGGCGCTGCTGGGCGGCACAGTGATCGTCGAGCAGATCTTCGGACTCCCCGGCGTCGGGCGATACATCTATGAGGCGATCGCCAACCGCGACTACCCGGTGGTGCAGAGCGTGGTGCTGGTGATGGCCACGATCTTCGTGATGGTGAGCCTGGTGGTGGACGTGCTCTATGCCGTCCTCGATCCCCGGCTGCGCACAGGATGAGCCGGTTGATGCAGGTGGCAGGACGCGGTGTAACGAGGACCGGATACCATGGCGGCGAGTGACACCAAGACCTTGGCGGCCAACACCGAGGCCGAAGAGCGTGAACACCAGGCGCGGAGCCCCAAGGGACGTGGGCTCTGGAGCGGCGTGCTGCGGCAAAAGTTGGCCATGATCGGGCTGGTGATCGTCGGGTTCTTTGCGATCGCGGCGGTCGTCGGCCCGCTCGTCGCACCGAGTGGGCCGACCGAGCAGTTCCCCGAGTACCGATTACAGGGCCCGAGCAGCGAGTACTGGTTCGGCAACGACGAGTTCGGCCGCGACATCTTCAGCCGATTGCTCTATGGCGCCCGCATCTCCTTCCAAGTGGGCGTGATCGCAGTCGGCATCTCGGCGCTGATCGGCATCATGATCGGTATGCTGGCAGGCTACTTTGGGGGCTGGCTCGACAACATCGCCACCCTGCTGATGGATGTGCTCTACTCGTTCCCGACCATCCTGCTGGCGATCGCGATCATGGCAATGCTGGGCAACTCGCTGGCGAACGTGATGATCGCGATCGGCATCGTCAATGCGCCGACGTTCATGCGCGTGATCCGCGGCGCGGTGCTCTCTGTGCGTCGGACGACCTATGTGGAGGCGGCGATCTCGGTCGGCAGCCCGACCTCGCGAGTGATGATGCGGCACGTGCTGCCGAACGTCACCGCGCCGCTCATCGTCCACGCCTCGCTCAACTTCGCCTACGCGGTGCTGGCAGAGGCGTCGCTGGCCTTCCTCGGACTCGGCAACCGGCCGCCGTCGCCATCATGGGGGTCGATGGTCTCCAGCTCCTACGGCTTCCTCCAGTTGGCGCCGTGGGCGGCGATCTTTCCCGGCGTCACCATCGCCCTGACCGTCCTCGGCTTCAACCTCCTCGGCGACGGCCTCCGCGATGCCCTCGACCCCCGCTTGAGGAACGAGCACGGATAGCGGTGTGAGTAAATCTGTCGCGAATCCGCAGACTGACAGCCCCGCCTCTCCGAAGCCGAGCCGTTCCGATCTTGCCCGGGGTACAATCCGGGCCCGCATCTTGCGACCCCGAATGCGTATGGAACGTCCACTGCCCCGGTGGTGGCCGATACCCTCGTATACTTGTCGCGTGGCGATTTCGTCCGCCCTGACGACGGCCGCGGCGCGACATGGTGATGCGGCCGCAGCCAGGATGAAACCGGTTGTGCCTTCAGTGACGCTCATCTCGTTCGACTGGCTTCCCCTCGGGCCGTTCGATTCCCGGTTATGGTGGCTGCTCATCGCCCTCTTCATCGCGCTCCTGTTCACCATCCAAGCCGTGGAATGGGCAATCGAGGGCGCATGGCCACACCAGCGCCGCCCTTCCAGTTTCCTGCCGCGTGCTCGTGCCGTGCAGACTGGCTGGGCGGTGGTCGCGCTGCTGATCATCCCGGGCGGACTGCTGGCGATCGCCAACGTCGCCGCGGTGATGTGGCAGGAGCTGGAGCATACTGATGCCCAAGTGCTCGGCGGCTGGCTGCTCGGAGTGAGCTGGATCGTCTTCCTTCTCGGTACCCGCAACACGCTCGGCTTCACCCGTCTGCTGAACGTAATCGGAGTTTCGGGAACTATCGTGCTCGTGCTGCTGCTCCTTATCGCCAACATCCTGCTGCTCTCGTCACTGTTGGATATCCTCCCGGATTGGGAAACGATCGAGCAGGGCATCGAGGATGGCATCGAACGGCTGATTCCGTTCCTGGGAGACGACGAGTGATGCGTGGCGAGATGCGACGTCGAATCCCCCCGGTGCAGCGACCGAGCCGACGCCTGTCGGTGCCAGTGACGCGGAGTCGCCACCGGTTGGCCAGATCGCACCCCCGGTTGCTCGAACGGCTCCCAAACAACCGGCATCCTGAGCAGGCCGCGGCTGACGCGTCTCCGCTCGGCAGCGCACTCGGCACGGCCGAGCAGCGCGCCAGGGTATCCGAGCGCCAACGCCAATTCCGCTCCATCCGCCGTCGCGGCCGGAATGGAGCCTCCGTCATCGCAGAGCCATCGCTGCTGAACGACGCCGATTTCCGCATGCTCTGGTTGTCGCGCCTGCTCTCGCAAACTGCTCAGGGCGCGCTGCTCTACGCGATGCTGATTCTGGTGGTCGATCTCTCCGACCGCACCATCTACAGCTCGCTCTTCGTGCTCTGCTCGATCATCCCCTCGATGCTCTTCGGCCTTCCGGCAGGAGTCGTGGTCGACGCCGTACCGCGTCGCGTGCTGCTGGTGATCCTCAACCTGCTGCGATTCACGTTCATGCTCTTCATCGTCTCGGCTGCCGAGCCGAGCCTCGGCGACGTCTTCGCCGCGACCCTCGGCATCTGGGTGATCCACCAGTTCTATGCGCCCGCCGAGGCGTCGCTGATGGGGGCGATCGTGCCCTCGGCGAGGTATACCTCGGCCCAGGCGCTCTTCAACCTCGCGCTGACCATCGCCCAGGCGCTCGGGCTGGTGCTGCTGGCGCCGTTGCTGCTCCGCGCCGGCGGGCCGCGCACCGTCTTCGCCGCTGCGGGGCTGCTGTTCATGGTCGCCGGGTTGCTCACGGTGCTGCTGCCGGCAGTCGGTCGCGCCGAGCAGCGGCTCCAGCGGCGACATCGGAGCATTCGCGACATCCTCGGCGAGGGGTGGCGCTTCGCCAAGGGCGATCGGCCGACCTTCGAGGCGATCCTCGACGATGTGCTGGTTGCGATCGGCATGAGCGCACTGGTGGTAATCGTGCCGTTCTACCTTGAGCGGGTGCTGAACACCTCGAAGGAGAATACGGTCTTCGTCTTCGCGCCGGCGGCGCTCGGTCTCATTTTCGGCCTGCGGCTGGCGCCCGTTCTCGGCAGACTCTTCGGCGAGCGGCTGGTCGCGACGGGATCGCTGTTCATCTTCGCGGCCAGCGTGGGCGCACTGGGCTTCGTGGAACAGCTGCACGACCTCCTGACCGGGCTGCTGCACCTCCCGCTCGACCAGATCTCCGACCTCCTCAGCATCTCGCCGCTGATTCTCGTGGCGATGCTGATCTCGATCCCGGCCGGATTCGCCTCGGCGCTCGTCAATGTGGCGGCGCGCTCGATCCTACTCTCGCGGACACCCGAGCGAGTGCGCGGGCAGGTGATCGCGACGCAGGGGCTGATGGGGAACGTCGGAGCTCTGTTCCCGACGCTGCTGGCGGGTATCGCGACGGATATCTTCGGCGTGCAACCAATCGCCGTCGCGATCGCGCTGGCGACGATGCTGGTGGCGCTGGCCGCGCACGCTTGGGGCCGCCGCCCGCCGGTGCCGGTCGAGACGGCCTCGCTGGCGTGACCTCTGTCAATCGGACACCGTTGCGATCTCGCCGGGAACGATAGTGATGACGGGCTCGACATTGCCGACCGAAACAAGGAGCACGAACGGTGCGGG
>DASYWL010000213.1:0-8687 GCA_035936055.1 Thermomicrobiales bacterium | reverse complement strand
TTGGTCGCTCGTGGTGGTGGGAAGACAGATGATCTGCTCGCGACCAGCAGTGCGATCGTCGATACTGGAGCCTGTGCAATCGCTGGTGTGCAGCACAGGATGCCGTTCATGCCCAGACACCCCCTCCGGCGAGCCGGTTCGCGGAACCGTGACATCAATGCGACGGCCCTGATTGAGATCTTGCTCGTCACGGCCGTCGTCGCGATCCTGTTGATCCGCGGGTACCTCTACCTGACAGGCTACCCCCAGGTCGGCGGACGTAGCCTGCTTATCGCCCACAAGGTGTGGGGAGGCCTGGGTATGACGATCGCACTGGGAATGCTCTTCATCTTCGCGCACCCCATCTGGAAGCCAATCGCGGCGGTCGTCGGCGGGGGAAGGGCTCGGCCGCCTTGTTTCATGACGTCGGCCGGGTTCCGGGCCGGTCCAGAAGACCTGTCCGGCGACCAGGAGCAGTCACACCTTACTGCCCGGTTGCCTTCGGTGTGTTCGGGTCCGAGCTCCACTCCTCCCATGAGCCGGTGAACAGGGCAAGCTCGTCGAAGCCGAGCAGGTGCAGCGTGAAGAATGTCACCGCTGACCGAACTCCGGTCAAGCAGTAGGGAATCACCCGGCGGTCCGTAGTCACCCCGGCTTCGGCATACATCTCCAGCAGCTCGTCGGCCGGTCGGTAGCGCTTCGGCGGCTCGTCGTAAGCATTCCTCGGATAGTTGATGTTGACCGCGCCGGGGATGTGCCCGTCAGCATACTCGCTGGGCGTCCGGGCATCGACGATGGTGGTGTTCGCGTCGTCGAGTGCCTGCAGCACCTCGTCGAGCTGGGCGAGAACGGTACCGTTTGGCTGCCCGTTATAGGGCAGGTGGGTGCTCTCGGACGGTGTGATTGGGCCATGCTGCACCTCGAACCCGGATGCCTTCCAGGCAGCCAGCCCGCCGTCGAGAACGTGCACCTGCTCGTGCCCCAGCCAGTGCAGGATCCACCAGAGCCGCGCGGCGAAAAGGGTGCCGGCGTCGTAGACCACGACCGTGCTGTCCTGAGTGATGCCGAGGACGCCGAGCAGCCCCTCAACCGACTCCTGCCAGCTCGTGAGCGAGGCATCGGAGGTGTCGGTCACCTCGAGTACCGGCCAGTCGATCTGCTCCGCACCAGGGATGTGCTCCGCCTCGGCCTCCTCCACTGGCATGAAGGCGACGACCACCATGCCTGGGTCGGTGAGGTGGGCCTTCAGCCACGCGGCGGCGACGAGCGGCTCGGATCGCGCGTATCCCCCGCTCGACGCCGGAGATGCTTGCGGCGTTTGTTGGGTTGCCACCCCGCGGCGTGGCACTGCACCGGTCACCACGGCTGTGCCGATCCCGATGCCACCGGCAATCGCGTCTCGGCGCGTCCGTTTCGACCAGCTGCGGCAAGGCTTCGTTGTCATGGCGGCGTCCTACACGTGAAGTCGACTCGGATGTGCCCGATTGTCAGCTCACACTATCATGACCGTGCTCCACTTGACAGCATGGTGCCGTTGGCAGCTATTTGCTCGCCGTGGCAGCAATTGGCCGAGTGGCTTCACGTCGGCGAGGATGGCAGGCGCCTCCATGAAGGCGGGCGTGGACCGGGACGGCCGCGGCCGTCCGGCAACCTCAACCCGGTGGTCTGACGGGCGTTACGACCGAGGGATCCGGTTGCGTCAGCTCGATGGTGTCGA
The DNA here is from genome assembly GCA_035936055.1 of Thermomicrobiales bacterium. GTDB lineage: Bacteria > Chloroflexota > Chloroflexia > Thermomicrobiales > UBA6265 > JACCVC01. Next base: position 6,991 of record DASYWL010000213.1, on the reverse strand, counting down.
ACACCTCGCCGTCGATGCCGACCGCATTGATCAGGACCCGTTCGGGGCTAGCTTTGACCTCGAGCGCGTGGTACCGGAGCGAGCTGACCGCCGTCAGATCGCTCCGGCCTGCAGACCGGAGGTCAGCACCACCGCCACCCGTGACGAAGTAGGTGACGCCATCGATCGGGACGAGCCGCTCGTAGACGTGTTCGTGACCGGCGAAGACGACGTCGACCTCCTCCTCCTCGAAGATGGCAACCAGATCTTCGAGGATCTGCCGATCGCCGCCATGGAAGGGTGACGAGGAGTAGGGCGGGCGGTGGATGATCACCACTTTCCATGGACGGTCCGAGGCCGCGAGGTCCTCGCGTAGCCAGGCTTTTTGCCGCTCGGTGGGGATCGTGTCGTCGTTGTAATAAAGTTCGCTGTCCAGCGCCGCGACGTGCAGCGGGCCGTAGTCGAAGGAGTAGTACCGTTCCGTCCCGGAGCTCTCGGCCGGCAGCTCGAACGCGGTGAGGTACGGCTCGCCATTGTCCGTTCGGACATCGTGGTTGCCCAGCACGGGGTAGACGGGTACAGATTCGATCATCTCGCGATAGGGGGCGTAGTAGCGCTCCTCATAGCGGCATGTTCCACCATGCGGGTAGACGACATCACCTGTGTGGAGGAGGAGGTCAGCATTGATGTCCATCATCACCTCGGCCACCTCATACTGCGGGGGCTCGCCTGAGCCCGTATCCCCCACCACGATTGCGGTCACTTCGCCGTCGGGTCCCGGCGCGGTGTTGAACGTGGCCGAATCATAGACGCTCTCGCCGGATCGCACCTCGTAGACGTACTCGGTGTCCGGCCGTAGATTGGCCAGGCGAACGGCGTGCACGGTGGACGAGTCGCTCGCGACCGTGCGATCGGCCTCTCCCGCGGTGCCGAACACTACGTAGCCATCGGTGCGCTCCTCAGTGCGCCACATGACGGTCGCCGCGTTCGAGCTCACATTTTGTACGTACGGCTCGGCGGAGATGCTCTCTTCGAACGGGAGAAAGTCCGACTCGCAGTAGTCGGCGAACTCAACGAGAGCACCGAACCCTGCGATCCCGGTCAGGAGCAGGATCACAAGCCCGATGAGCACTCGGCGCAGCCATGCGCGTTGGCCGGCGGGCGAGCCTTTGTCCGACGGTGGTGTGGCGGTGGTGTGCGTGGTCACGGCTGATGGTTTCCGTTCGCGGGTCGATCAAGGCGCGACGTTGGCGGCGGCCAGCCAGCACCCGGCGAGGAACCATCCGATCGCAGCAAGCACGCCGCCCGCAAGGAGATCCAGAATATAGTGCTCGCCGAGATACACGAGCGCGAGGCCCATCAGGAATACGTAGACGACGATAGCAGCGAGCAGCCCGGAGCCTGCGCGGCGGGCCGGACCGATCAGGAGGGCCGTTGCCGCGAAATGGATCGACGGCATGGCGGCGATCGGGTTTGGCTCGACGCGAACCTCACTCGTGCGGGCCCCCCGGCGGGATCCCTCGGAGAAGACCTGCACGGGCAGGTCGACACTGGTCAGCACCGACTCGGTGATGCGCCTGACTGGCTCGAAATCGCCCTGCACGGCGACGTCGGAAATGAGCCATGGTGGGCTCGTCGGGATCACGTAGAAGCTCACGGTCGAGACGGCGAACAGGGCTGCCGTGGCGACGGTGTACTGCCAGAACAGACGTCGATTGCACCAGAGGAGCAGGCCGGCGGTCGCGTAGGGAACGATGAAGAACGAGAGGTAGACGATGGTCAGGCCGTAGTCGTGCCAGCCGAAGCTGTTGGCTTCGTGAAATCGGTCTTGGAGCCATGCTGACGGGAGATGGCCCGCGGCGAGCCATGCCTCGAGGCGCGGCACCAGCCCGAGGACTTGGTCGGACCAGTCTGTGTTATCCGCGCCCGCCCGCAGCGCGTTGAAGACGACCCATAACCCGGCATAGGCGCCTACCGGCTTGGCGAGCCATGCGAGCGGCGGGGCCAGGGCGAGGAGGGAGACGGCTCCCGCCACGCCGATCAGCACGGGCGTCCAGCGGCCACCGGTGAGCCAGTGGATGGCCACCGCGAGCGCGATCACTCCACCGATGACTGCTAGGCGCGAGCGGGCCGACTGTGGTGCTCGCGGTCGCACCAGGGCGATCAGGGGTGAGGTTTGCGCCGATGGATCGCCGATGGAATTCTTGCGGACAGGTGGCGCGATGTCGGCGTGACTGCGATCGGCCTGAGTATCTGACTTGTCGAGCTTGGCCTGCTGTTGCTGATGCATTGCGCTCCAAATCATGGCACATCCAGCGCCGCCACCGGCGCAACGGGGTGACATCCGGGCTGTCGCCTCGGTGATACCCGGATCGCATCTTCGCAATCACTGTGCCGCTTCCAGGATGGCGCCCGCGATACCGATTCCGTGCGCGGCGTCGATTGCCGACGGACGTGGTACTGCATCACGCAAGGGGGTACGAGGACGAATCCTGTGAGAGGGCGCAGCAGCGGCGTGACAGGAAGGTGGTGGCCATCGCTCGTGGCCGGCGTCGGCTGCCAGCCAGCTGTGCAGGGACGGTGGGCTGCGTGGGTGTACCATTTGGATTCGCTTCGGTGGATCCGTCGCTCACGAGCGCCGATCTCGTTGCAGGCAGGTGTGGCGACGCTGCAAGAGGATGGCCCGGGGCGGAGAGGGGCCCCCTGCTGCCACCTGCGCGCTAGCCTTCACCCAGTTCCTTCGATACATGGTCCGCTGGCCCCCACTCTCAGTCCACGCACCTCCGTTCTCCATACACCACCGGCCAAGGTGATGTCGGCATTTATCGTGCATGTACCTGTAATCAGCGTGCCACTTCGCTTCATGTGAGGGCGGCTGATCGGAGGATGAAGCGGTCCGCATCTGTGACGGGGCTAGGTGAGGAACCTATTGGATACGTTGCTGAGCGAGAGGACGTCAGGGATCGCGAGACGGATGTCGAGAGGACACCGGGCCACATGAGAGACAAAGGCGGCGATGGCAACCTGTTGGCAAACGCGCGGGCACTCCTGATTGGAGTCCTGGTGAGCATCGGGGTGATCCTGACGGTTGCCGCAGTTGTGGCGGTATTGGTCTGGGCCAGCATGGCGGTGGGCGTGTTGGGGATGGGGCGGCAGTGGACCGCAGCCGTGATCGGCGTGGTCGCCGTGGTAGGTCTGGTTGGCTCGTTTGCCGTGGGCTCCTGGACGGGCATCAGAAGGACGAGTCGCGCCGGCTCGCTCGTGATCGGTGGACTCGTGCCGTTGCTCGTTATTGTGGTGACAGGGCTGGCCGTTTGGCCGCTCATTGCCTCGATGGTGGATGTCCGGAGCGCGGCTATCGAGCTTGGCTGGATAGCCGCTCCGGATGCCGGCGTCGTGATTGACCAGGATCTCCCGACTCAGGCGGAGCTGCAGCAAGGGTGGGAAGAGCCTGGAGGCTCAGGTCCCCTCAGCGATCCTGTCTGGCATCTGGTGGCGGCGATCGCCTTTCTCGGCGCCCTGTTGGTGGCGGTGATCCTTGCCGGCATGCTGGGCGCAGCCCTGAACAGGCGACGCAGGGACTCGGCGGGACCGAGGATGATGTCTCGGGATCGGGCATCACCGTCGCTCGTGATCCTGGGGGCCGGTATTGCCCTTCTCACTGTCGTGCTCTGGTCGAGCCTGTGGACGACAGGGGCTGCATTCGTGGACATTGACCAGTCAGCCGGTCCTGACGTGGGTGTCAACCTGAGGGAAGTCGCCAATCACCCAGAGGCGATGTGGGGCCAGTCTGTCACCGTAAGCGCGGCCATCGACCGACTGGTCGGCCGGCACGCCGCCATAATTGGGAGCGATACACCGCTCATCGGAAGCAAGGTCCTGATCGTCAGCGAGCCGGAGCTGCAGGAGCAGGTGCTGGCTGCTTCGTCACAAGGCGCGGAGTTGAGCGAGGGCGATGTGGTGCAGGTGACGGGCACCGTGCAGCGGTATGATCGGGAATCGCTCGCAGCGGAGCTGGGGGTCAGGCTCGATGAAGACGCGGACAGCGGATACGACGGCTCAGCCGTTCTCCTAGTGTCGTCAATCAACCTAGATGTGCCGGTCGCCGTGGAGGGCGGTGACAAGGAATTCGTAGGTGGGTCGGACGGTTACGATCGGGGCGTGACTATCAACGATATCGTCGCCGCGCCGGTGGACCATGTCGGCATGACAGTGACGGTGAGCGCCGAGGTCGAGGGGGATACGCTCGCCTCGCATGTGTTCACTATCGGTGATGGGTTCTTCCTCGTCGTCAGCGCCAAGCCCCATCCCGAAGTATTCCGGGAGGCAACGGCGTACGTCACCGGTGAAGTAGGTATCTTCGACCTCGCCCGCGTGGAGGAGCAGATCGGGGTCGATCTCGACGACGAGGCATTGAGCGAGTATGAAGGTGAGCCGTTCATCCTTGCGGAGGCCATCCAGGTTGTGGCATAGCGGACGCTCGGCACCTCGTGCGCGACTCGAGCCCGCAGCCTCAGCTTGCGGCGCGATCCGTCAGTAAATCGAACACCCAGCGGGAGGCGGCGGCGATCTCCGGCACTGCGACGACGGGGTCCGGGAGGTCGCGGGTCATGATCGCAATGGTGTAGGTGACCCCCGGCGCATAGACGATGCCGACATCGTTGCGGACGCCCCGCAGGCTGCCGGTCTTGTGCGCGGTCTCGATGTCAAGCTCCTCGGGAAACCGGACCGGGATGCGGTCGTTGATCGTCTGGTGTTTCAAGATCTCGATCATCGCCCCGCGGCTCGCCCTTGACACCCCGTACCCCTCTTCGATGCGCGTCATCAGTCGCACTATGTCTGCCGGAGTGCTCCGGTCGTACTCGTCGCTCTGGTATGGGTCCGGTGCGTCCGGCTCCCGGCTGCCTTTCAGTCGTTCCCGGAGCTCGTCGTAGGTGAGCTCGGGATCCTCCGCGTCGACACCACCGACGTGGGAGAGCATCTGCCAGACTGTATGGGGCAGGTACGTCTGGTCGAGCCCCAGCTCCGCAAGCGTCCCCGCCAGGCGCTCGCGCCCGACGGTGGCGTAGAGCAAATCGGTCGCGTAGTTGTCGGAAACGATGATCATGAGCTCGGCGAGGTCGCGCACGGTGGGCTCCAGGCCGGCATCGAGGTGCTGGAGCACGCCGGATCCCGGTACGCGGTCGTCTTTTCGGAGCGGCACCCGTGTGGTGAGGCCGATCTCGCCGGTTTCCGCGAGGCGGTAGAGCCCGTAGAGCAGCGGCACCTTCATCGTGGAGGCGGTGGGGAACGGGCGCTCGTGGTTCCACGCCAGCTCGAGGCCGGTGTTGAGGTCGCGGGCCATGACGCCGAGCGTGCCACCCATCCTGGCCTCGAATCCCTCCATTGCCTCGGTGAACTGCTGCTGGGCTGCTGTCTGCTGGTCGGTTGCCACGTGGTCCTCCGTCTCTGTCGAATCAGTCTCATGCCAAATCTCGATGAGCGCCGGGCGGTCCCCCACTGTTCACATCCGCATTGCGTACCCTCTGTGCTCGGGAAACAGGCAGGGCACGCGCGGAGTGTGCCCATGCTGCGGCCAGATCATCGGCGCTGGGCGGTTGGAGTGGGGGCGCCGGGCGGTTGGGTTACCGGGTGGCGATGCCGCAGGGCGTCACGAACCGCGAGGACGATCATCGGCACGACCAGCAGGGTCGTGATGAGGTTGAGCAGCCCGTAGGAGCCGAACCCGACGACGACCCCGGAGAGCAGTGCAGCGCTCGCGCCCCCGATGCCCATTAGCAGGTCCGAGGTGCCCTGCACGTTCGGTCGATCATCGACTGGAACGGACTCCGTGAGCAGCGTCGATCCGGCGATCAGTGTGCACGACCACCCGAGACCGAGCAGGAAGAGGCCGACGGCGAGTTGGGTCGACTCGTGGCCGGTCGCGGTGCCCGCAATCAGGAAGGCGCTGAGCAGGAAAGCTCCTCCGGTGATGATGACTGGCCGGCGGCCGATGCGATCTGCGGCGAGGCCGACCAGCGGCGAGGCGATGTACATGCCGGTGATATGCCCACTGATCACGAACCCGATGATGCGCAGCGAGGCACCGTCGTGGCGCAAATGGACCGGGGTCATGGCCATCACGCCGACCATGGAGGCGTGGCCAACGACAATCGCGAGCAACCCGAGCACTGCCGGCGTGATTCCCGAGATGCTGCGCAGCACCGCGGCGATCGAGGTTTGCAGCGCCGGTCCGCCCTTCACGCCAGTGGTCCGCTCGAGCTCATCGCGTGCAACGATGAGGGGGTCGGGCCGGAGGAGGAGGCCGATCATCGCCGCGGATATGCTGAAGACGCCGAGGCTCATCAGATAGGGTCCAGCGAGCCGGGGCACGCCGATGGCCTCGGCAACGTCGCCCATTGGATCGGCCAGGTTCGGCCCGAGCACGGAGCCGATTGTGGTTGCCCAGACGACGGTCGAGAGTGATCGCCCGCGTCGGTCCGGTGTGGCGAGGTCGGTTGCGGCGTAGCGGGACTGCAACCCCGCTGTCGTGCCGCCTCCCATCGCGATCAGCCCGACGAGCGCGACGAGAAACTGGTCGATGACGGCGCCGAAGACCACGAGCATGGCGCCGATGATGCCGATCGCGTAAGCGAGCAGGAGGCCAGATCGCCGACCGCTGACGTTCATGAGACGGGAGACCGGGATGGCGATGAGCGCCGCGCCGATGACGGAGGAAGCTGCCGCGAGGCCGCTGAGGGAATCGGTGGCGAGTTCAGCGGCGAGCAGCGCGCCGACGGCGGCGCCCGAGGCGACGCCGATTCCACCGAGCACCTGCGCGGCGGCGAGCACGCGGACGACGCGCTGCTGTGTCTCCTGGATATGGGGAGCTGCGGTACTCACGTGGTGATCGACTCTCCGGGATGCGTCTGGTTGGGTCGGAGCCCGGAAGATGGGCCATGCTGGCCCGACGTCCCGATTGTCTCACGTCCGCGGCATTGCAGAAACAGGCATGGAAGCTGCCCCCGCAAGC
>DASYWL010000212.1:0-10677 GCA_035936055.1 Thermomicrobiales bacterium | reverse complement strand
CCGTAGTAGTCGACATGGATTCTGTCGAGCAGTGCAGGGGTGGCACGACCGGTACGGATGGTGGCGAGATTGTGGTGCAGGGCGTCCATCGCCTTGGTCATCCGCGACTCCGCGTCCTTCAGGATCTCGGCTGTCATGCAGGTCCCGTCCTTTCCTGATTCAGGGTTGAAGCTGGCAGAGAGGAGATGGCTCAACGATGCGTGGCGTTCGTGGTTGAGGATACCAGAGTCCCCAGCGATTCGCCGTTGACGATGCGGCGGATGCTGCCGCTGGCAGTCATGTCGAAAACGACGATGGGAAGATCGTTGTCCCGGCAGAGCGCAAGCGCGGAGGCGTCCATGACCCGCAGATTCTTCTCCAGGGCTTCCTGATGCGTGATGTGGTCGTAGCGTTTGGCGTTGGCGTCCGTGCGAGGGTCAGAGGAGTAGACGCCATCAACCCGGTTCTTGGCCATCAGCAGGGCATCGGCATCCAGCTCGAGTGCGCGGAGAGCGGCCGCCGTGTCAGTGGTGAAGTAGGGGTTGCCGGTGCCGGCTGCGAGAATGACGATGCGCTCTTTCTCCATGTGGCGGATCGCGCGGCGGCGGATGTATGGCTCGGCGACGTCTCGCATTTCGATCGCTGTCATCACGCGCGTCTGAACGTCCTCGTTTTCGAGGGCATCCTGCAGCGCGAGAGCGTTCAGCACAGTCGCGATCATGCCCATGTAGTCGCCCGTGGCCCGGTCCATCCCCTTGCTGGCGGCGGAGAGCCCACGCCAGATATTGCCGCCGCCGATGACGATCCCGATCTGCGCGCCGGTGCCCACAACCCCCTTGAGCTCCTTCGCCATCGCCTGGGCCACGAGCGGGTCGATGCCGAACTGCTGATCGCCCATCAGGGCTTCGCCGCTGAGTTTGAGGAGGATCCGTTTGTAGGGCTCTGGCATGGTGAGGCTCCGTGGAGATGCTGGGTGGCGCCGGGTTGCCGCATACGGCACGACGCCGCCCTTCCGAGGAAAGACGGCGTCGGGGGCAGCGATTACCCTTCGTCGGTGCCGGTCGGCTGTGTCGTCATCGCAGCGAAACTGCTGCCCCCGCCAAGCTCGAACCGGCTGAAGCGGCTGACGAGAATGTTTTCGCCCAGCTTGCCGATATGCGCCTTGACATGCTCGCGGATGGTCACCTTGGGGTTCTTGATGAACACCTGATCCATCAGCGCGACCTGTGTGACGGCCTCCTCGCGGCTGCCGAACTCCGACTCGAGGCCGGCGTAGTCGCCCGTGGGGATATCCTCGGCGGACAGATACCGTGGGGCCGTGGCGGCCACCTGCATGGCGATGTCGTGGGCAAGCGACTGGAAGTCTGGCGTGCGAGCGACAAAGTCCGTCTCGCAGTTCACTTCCACAAGCGCGCCGATGCGACCACCGCCGTGGATGTAGGGCTCAACGAGGCCTTGGGAAGCGGCCCGGTCGGCCTTCTTGCTCGCCTTGGCGACGCCCTGCTGGCGGAGGACCTCGATGGCCTTGTCGACGTTGCCGCCGGTCTCCTCAAGTGCCCGCTTGCTCTCCATGATGCCCGCGCCCGACTTCTCGCGGAGCTCCTTGATCTGTGCGGTTGTAATAGCCACGATGCGCATCCACCTCTCTGTGTTTGCTTGATTGTGATGTGTCCTGACAACTGCAGCCGCGGACTACTCGTGCTCGTCACCCTTCTCGCGGATGGCGTCATCGATGTCCATGTCTTCCACGGCGGCTTCAGCCATGGCGGCCTCTTCGTCCTGCTGGCTCTCCAACTCGGTGCGACCGTTGATGGCGGCATCGGAGATACCGACTGTGAGGAGGCGAATCGAGCGGATGGCGTCGTCGTTCGCCGGGATCGGGTAGTCGATCGGATCCGGGTCACAGTTGCTGTCGACCATCGCGATGATGGGGATGCCGAGCCGGGACGCCTCGTGGATGGCCAGATGCTCGCGCTTTGGATCGATCACGAAGAGCGCGCCGGGGAGTTGCGTCATGTCGCGCATGCCGCCGATCTTGCGTTCGAGGCGCTCGAGCTGCTCCTGCAGCTTGGAAGCCTCGTTCTTTGGCAGCAGATCCCACTGTCCTTCGGCCTGCTCCTGCTGGAGTCGCTTGAGGGTCTGAAGGCGCTTGCGAATGGTGACCCAGTTGGTCAGGGTGCCGCCGAGCCAGCGCTGGTTCACGTAGAACTGCCCGCTGCGCTCAGCTTCGCGTCGGACGATGTCCTGCGCCTGCTTCTTGGTGCCGACGAACAGGATGCTCTTGCCGTTGGCGGTGAGGTCGCTGACGAACTCGTGGGCGTTGTCCAGCATTGGCACCGACTGCTGGAGGTCCAGGATGTGGATGCCGTTGCGCTCGGTGAAGATGAACCGCTTCATCTTCGGATTCCAGCGATTCTTCTGGTGTCCGAAGTGGACACCTGCCTCGAGCAGCGCCTTGAGGCTGACGGGCTCGTTTCGTCGTTGCGTCTGTGCCATGAATAACCCTCTCGTGTGTTGTATCTTCCGCGGGGATCATCCCGGTGCCGAACCCATGCTGGGCACACCGTCACCAGTCACCACGCGTGCTCAATAAAGGGTCTGGCAGAGCGCCAAACCCGGCGGGGAGTATACCATGCCTTCCGGGCATACCGGGCACGGGAAGTCCTGGCAGCCGTCGAGACGACACCGGGACGTTGGTTGCTGCGTGTATCGGCTGTGCCCCGGTGTCGGGCTACCCGGCGGGCTCGATGAACTCCTCGGCTACCCAACCGATGTTGCCGGCCTGGTCAGTGACTTCCCACCAGATGTATCCCTCGGCTTCGGTCGGCCCGCTAAGCACCGTCAACTCGGTGCCTGCGTCAAGGACGGTCACAATGTTGTCCGCAGCTAATGTTGGCTCTGAGCGAAGGTTCAACTGTTCTGTCACGACGACCGTCGAATCCGGCCCGATACCGCCCGCTGCCGGCTCCCCCTCGGCCTGTTCCGGTTCAGCGATGACCTGCTCGTCGGCACCCTCGTCGGGGTCGGCGATCACCTGTTGGTCAGCCCCCTCGGCGGTGTCTACCTCGCCTTGGTCCGTTTCTGCCGGTTGCTGCTCCACGACTACTGGCGTTGGGGTGACCACAGGGGCTTGGGTCTGCTGCTGCTGCTCCTGCTGCACAGGCGGGGTGGCCACTACTTCCTGCTGGGGGTCGGTTGGGACCTGAGCGGAGTCGTCGACGACCTCGGCAAGGCCCGGCGCCTCGGTAGGTGACACCAAGTCGTCCTCGGGGTCGTCGATGAGCTGCTGCGCCCAGAACCAGAAGACTGCGATGACGAGCAGGAGTCCGATCACCGGCAGCGCAATGCGCAGATAATCGGTCCAGTAGCGATCATCCGGTTGCGATTGCACGGTACGGCGGCGGCCGGCGGTAGGTTGACGTGTCTCGTCGCCACCGCTCCGGGGCGCCGGCTCTTCCTCGTAGTCGTCGTAGAAGTCATCGTCGGGGGCGTCGTCATAGTCGCCGCCACCACCGCCGCGGCTGGCAGAGAAGTGCAGCGGAGCGTTTTCCCCGGCCAGCTGGAGGCGAGGCATGCCGGGAAACTGAAGCCCCAGCGATTTGAAGAAGTCAGGATATTTCACAGTCTGTCGCCTCGATACTTCATGCGGTGACGGTTGTACTCCTCGCGCCGTTCCGGGTCCGCAGGCTGCCAATAGTCACTGCGCCCACGTCGACAGTCATGTTCGTCTTCTTCAACTGGGTGGCTGTAGCCCAGCCGATTCAGCGTTGTGTTTCGGCACCAGCCACGCCGCCACATGGGAGACGGCTCGTAAAACCAGCAGGTGCCACACCGGCGATGCTCGGTCACCGTCAATTCCTCTCAGCAGGAAGCATAACGCAACGAGTCATGGAATCGAAGATGGTCATGACGGACCCGCTCGTCCATCACGCACTGATGCTGGATCGATCTCCGCAGGCCCGGCCGGTGGAGGCGCCGACGCCCGGGTCGCTCCTGCAAGTGTAACGACCCGGGCGTGGATGTGGTTCCGTGACGGTGGTGTCCTCAGGATTCGCTGGCAGCCCCGGGGCGGTCCTCGCCCGTCGATGGCTCCGGCTGTTCGCGGGGTTCCTGCTGGCCTAGCCGTCGGATGAATCCCGTCGACGGCGATGACCGGGCGGTGCCAGGTTCCGGGAGCGCGGCTTCAGGGCGGTCCGAGGATCCGCCGGCAAGCGGCGGGTAGTTCCGTGCCGCGAGACGTGGCTTCTGGGTCGGCATCTCCATCTGACCCTCGTAACGGGCACCCTCGCTGATCACCAGCGACGGGGTCGAGATCCGGCCCTTAAGCTCACCGCTTGGCATGATCTGCAGCCTCGCGCGACAGTTGACGGTGCCTTCGAGGACGCCGGCCACCACGACCTGCTCCGCTTCGATCTCGGCATTGACGGTGGCGCCCTGCGCCACGTGGAGCGTGCCCTGGCAACTGAGCTTGCCCCTGGCTCGTCCTTCGATGCGGAGGTCACGATCGGTGGAGTAGGTGCCGTCGAATTCGGAGTGGCGGTCGATCATGCTGGCGGATTCGCTGGTGCCAGGGCTGCCGGAGGAGGGGGCATCGTGTGTTCGAAGGGACATGGCATTTCTCCTGCTGAGGTGATGGGCGGAGCCCGGCTGGCGATCAGGACGAGGCGCGTCCGCGGCGCTGGATGATCGAGCCGGGGCGCGAGCGTGACTCGTGGACGTTGCTGTCGCCTCCAGACGCTCTGCTCATCGAGAGCGCCCCGTTGAGCGTCGCCCCTTCGTGGACCACGAAGGTGGGGGCATCGACGTCGGCCTGCACGTCACATTCGGGCAGCGCTTCGAATCGGGAGCGCGCGGTGACCTGCCCGCTCACGTCGCCACCGATGATCACGCGATCGGCTTCGATGCGGGCGTCGACCTCGGCTCCATCGGCAATCCAGACGTCTTCGCTGGCTTTGAGGGAACCGTTGACGCGGCCGTGCACATGGATAGAGCCCTGGGCCTCGAGGTCGCCCTGCCATGTCGTGCCAGCAGCGATCACGCTGACCTGCTGGTCGACCTGGGGCATCTCGGGGATGGCCGGGACGTCGTCCATGTCTAACTCGTTCTGGTCGGCGCTGGACGCAGCGGGAACATTGCCGAAGCTGTACCCCTCGTCACCCGCGGGCCGCCGGCCGCGATCAGCGGATTGGGTCCGCCGGCTGGCCTCGGGATCGAAGAACTCGTCGTCCTGCTCCTCGTCGCCGATCTGCTGGCGCAACGCGTTCATCTGGCGCTGGAAGGAATCTACCTTGTTGCTCTCTCGTCGAAAAACCATGCCAGGAGCTCCTCTGGTACACAGCAACCACCTGTCAGGAAGGCCACCATCCCTGCAGCCCGGAACTGGTGGTGGGGGAGGGCGTACGTGGCTGCCGTTGCTGGCCGCGGCTGCACTGTCGGCCAGCAGGGAGAACGTACGTTCATCCTACCACGACGGGCGTCGTTTCACGCGACAATATCACACTCCTGCGGTGTTCGTACAGCCTTGACACCATGTCCCCGGTCGGGCAGGGTCACACGACCTCCACCGTGCCAAGTCGTGCCAAATGAATGAGTCCGCGATGTTGCCCTGTGCGGTACCCCCGTGCGGGACACGCGCATGCGCCTGCCAGCGGGTATGCTGGAGGCTGGTGCGATCACGCAGCGATATTCGAGCGTTCGTGGAGGACAGAGTGGACGATGCCAGCGCTCTTCATCGTCAATCCCGTGGCCGGTCGGGGCGCCGGCGCGCGTCTGCTGAGCTCCCTGCCACCGACCTTGCCAGCCGACGCGGAGGTCGTGCCCACCCGAGGGCCGAGCGACGCCAGTCGAATCGCCGAGGAGGCGGCTCGTGCCGGCTTTGGTCCGATCGTTGCGGTCGGCGGGGATGGCACGGTGATGGAGACCGTCAACGGGATGATGTGCGTGTCTTCACGCCCGTCCCTCGGTATCTTGCCGGTCGGCAGTGGAAACGACTTCGCACGGACGGTCGGCATTCCTCGTGATATCGGTCAGGCGATACAGCGGATCTATTCGCACGAGGGCGACCCGGTCGATGTCGCATGCTGCAACGATCGGTACTTCCTCAACGTCGGCGGTGCTGGGCTGGACACGGATGTCGCTCGGTCGCTGGAGCGATCGCGGAGCATGCTGCTGCGCGGGCAGGCGGGTTACGTGGTCCACGGCGTGAAGGTCCTGAGCCGGTATCGAAATCCCTTGCTGACCGTTCACCTCGATGACCAGGTGATCACCTCTCGCTGCCTGCTCGTCGCTGTCGCCAACGGCCGGTACTTTGCCGGTGGAATGAAGATCTGCCCGGGCGCCGAGGTCGACGATGGGATGCTCGATGTCTGTGTTGCCGGCGATCTCTCCCGTGCCGAGGCCCTCAGCCAGATTCCGATGATCTACTTTGGCCGGCATGTCAGGCATCCCAAGATCCACGTGCATCGCTCCCGCCACGTCCGGTTGGAACAGCCGGAGGGGGTGACCGTGCAGCTAGATGGCGCCGTCGTGGAGTACCCGTCTGCAGAATTCTCGCTGGTCCCGCGAGGCTTGCGGATTGCCGGCTGGCGTTCCGGACCCCGTTAGAACTCGCCGACCAGTCCGATCTCCATCTCGAGTCGGTAGCCGGTCTGTCGCTCGACCTCACGTTGGGCGAGATCGACGAGGTCGAGAACGTCGCGTGCCGTCGCGCCTCCGACATTGACGAGGAAGTTGGCGTGTTTGGGGGAAATCTGGGCGCCGCCGATGCGGTGGCCCTTGAGACCGACCTGATCGATCAGCCGACCGGCGCCGACCCCCGCGATCTTCTGGAAGACCGATCCACAGGAGGGGAATTGCTCGACTGATGGCTGCCGCTCAACACGCCACCGGAGATTCTCCCTCACCTGGTGCAGGATCTCTGCTGTCGGCTTTGGCGAGAGGGCGAATGTGACGTCGAGGACAACGATTTCCTCATGGTGGAGGCGGCTGTCGTCATACCCGAACTCGAAGTAGTCGCGGTCGACGGTTCGGCGGCTGTTGCTGGTATCGAGGATTTCCGCTGACTCAACCACATCCTCGATGAAGAGGGTGCGCATACGACCCGGGGCGAGGAAGTGCAGGTTCTGCCAGATCGCACCGCCGACGCTGCTGGGGATGCCGGCGAAGTGCTCGAGACCGGAGAGCCCTGCCTCGGCACTGATGGTGATCAGTCTGGCGATGGTCGCGCCACTTTCGGCCATGAGTCGGGTGCCCGCGATGTGCGTCGCATCCGCCCGATTTTGGATCACCAGGCCTCGAAACCCCTTGTCGCCGATCAGGGTATTTGCTCCGGTGCCGAGCAGGAACCACGGAATGCCGGCCGCCCGGGCCGCGATCACTGCCCCGGCCAACGCATCCCTGTTGTGAACCTCGACGAAGAGGTCAGCCGGACCGCCGATCCTGTAGGTGGTCAAGGGGCCGAGGGGGATGTCGTACTGGAGGTTCGGAAGGCTGAGGTGGGTGGTTGCCATCAGTACAGGTGTCCACGATACGTGTCCGGGCCTGGCAGCGTGCCGAGCCCACGGCAGCGGTATACTCGGTGTCGGGAGGGAGCCACGACAGCACCGGCTTGACTCGGCCGGATGTCCATCTCAGTGTACGACCTGCGATTGCGAGCGCCCACAGGATGCACTTGGGCAGGGTTGCAGGGGGAGTGTCCACTCTCGTCACATGCCCCCGACAATCCGGGACAGGTTGAAAAGCAAGGCCGTTCATGACCGTGATCTGCCCGCGCTGCAATGCACGCTGTGGCGACGACGATCTCTACTGCTCTTCGTGTGGGTTGCCGCTCGCCGGGATCGCAAACGAGCGCGAGCAAGCCAGCGACGAAGCCGGCACCGCGCGCGATCCGGTGCCGCCGGCAGCCTCCACGTAGCCAACGCCGAAGCGCCAGACCGGGGAGGACCCGGCGGCGTCCGAGCCAGCGTCGGCGCGCCTTTCAGAGGCGGATGTCGACGACGATCTCGACTTCGTTCCGCTGCAGTTCGATACCTCCGGATCGAGTCGGCGTCGTGATGGACGGACATGACTCCTGCTGGTCGCGCTTGTCGCACTGCTGGCGGCGGGTGTCGCGGCTGCCCTGGTCTTCTGGGAAGACGGTGGCGAGGACGAGTCCGAAGGGCAGCTCGCGGTCGTTCAGGATCCGCCGACACCGACCGAGTCCAGCCTGAGCGTGGTGACGTCCCCCGCGGTCGCCGCCGAAATGCCTGCAGCCTCGGGAGTCGAGGCGGTGGTGGCGTCGCCCCTACCGGCCTCGCCCGTATCCGTTGCACCGAGGGCGACATCAGCTACCCCGACCCCTGAAACCGCTGCGACCTTGGCTCCGCAAGCGACTGTGATTCCGGAGCCGACCCAGACTGTCGAGGCAACGGTGGTGAGTCGACAGGCGGGTCTGTCGGAGGCCGCGCTGCTTCCGTCGGGACTGCTGAGCAGGCTGGCGACCGATATCGAGGCGACACCGGTTGGCACACCGGCGCCGGGCGATGGAACCGGCGGTGTGGTTCTCCTGCCCGTCGAGAGCACTGCAATCCTGGAGATTGGGCCGCCAAACCGTACACCGACACCCGATGCAGATTGAGGTGTTCTGAGCACTGCTGAGAACCGGCGCTCCCGGAGGCCGGCGACGGTCAGGCGCAGCGAGAACCGGTGCCCTGCCGGCGTTGCGGGTGGATCGACTCGCCGGTGAAATCCGGACTGCCTGGCCCTGACCGCTCTCGCCCTCTAGGCCGCATGACGGCTAGCTGTACTCCGGCAGGTAGTCGCCGTGCGCCTCGATCAGCTCATCGACCATCGAGACGATCTCGTCGAGCGAGAGTTCTGCGCCGGTGTGCGGGTCGAGCATGGCCGCGTGGTAGATGTATTCCCGCTTCTGTGTCAGCGCCGCCTCGACGCCCAGCCGCTGGACATTGATGTTGGTCTGCATCATCGCCGTCAGCTGCGGCGGCATCTCGCCGATCTGTGTTGCCTGAAATCCGTTTGCATTGGTCAGGCAGGGAATCTCCACGACACAGTCGTACGGCAGGTTGCTGATCGAGCCAGCGTTCTCGACGTTGCCGTAGATCGTGCGTGGCTGACCGGTCTCCATGCTGTGGATGATGAGGGTGCCGTACTCGCCGGAGTGTCCCGACTCACGCCCGCTGCGCTCGCGCAGCACCTCGGCGCGCATCTGCTCGGCCTCCTCGGGCGAATCCGCCTCGACAGCCGCGAGCCGGCGCTCCCACATGCCGCTCAGGGAGGATCGGCGGTTCTGCTGGTAGGCGTCCATGGCCGACGCGTCCTTCGAGAGCAATGCCTTGCGCATCTCGGCCCATTCGTTGATCTGGTCGACACATCTCGCCGGGTACTCGTCGAGTGGGATTCGGTACTGATCGATGAGATCCTGCCGGCCGTCCTTGATGAACCACGGCGTGTACTCACTGAAATGCTCCGATGACTCGGTGACGAAGTAGCCGAAGTACCGCAGAACGCTCTGGCGCACCCGCTCGAACGAGGGGAACCCGTCCTCTGCGGCGATCTGCCTGAGTCGAGGGTAGATGTCCTCACCCTTGTGCTCAAGCCGAAGATAGAACGCCATGTGGTTGATGCCGGCGCAGAGGTAATCGATCTCCCCGGCAGGAAGGCCGAGGATCGTGGCCAGCTCGTGGGCGGTACCGAAGACGCTGTGGCAGAGACCCACGGTGCGGACATCGGTGGCGCGGTTCATCGCCCACGTCAGGATTGCCATAGGGTTGGAGTAGTTGAGCAGAAGCGCGTTCGGGCAGAGCTCTTCCATGTCCTTGCCGATGTCGAGCATGACCGGGATGGTCCGCAAGCCGCGCATAATGCCCCCGATGCCGAGCGAGTCGCCAATGGTCTGGCGCAGCCCGTATTTTTTCGGGATCTCGAAGTCGATCACGGTGGCAGGCTCGTAGCCTCCGACCTGGATCATGTTGATCACGTAGTCGGCACCGGAAAGTGCCTCTCGGCGGTCGGTGGTCGCCGTGATCCTTGCGTCAGCGCGAGCCTGGTCGGCGACTCGCCGGGCGACGGTCTCGGAATCTCGGAGGCGATCGGCGTCAATATCCATCAGCCGGATTTCGCTGTCGTGGAGCTCCGGGAAGGTGAACAGGTCGCGGAGGAGAGCACGGGCAAACACCGTACTGCCCGCACCGATGAACGCGATCGTGACCATGTCGTTGCTCCATTGCTGAACCGTGACCGAGGTAGAGGACATCCAAAACGAGCAACCGGCGCGTGTCGTCGTAAGGTGCGTACGAGGAACCGGCGGGCTACTCACCCAGCATACGGCGCGGGTCCTGGGCGGTCTCGGCGTCGTCCATGCGGCCCTAGCTTCATCGGCCGATTGCGGCCACCGCTGGGAACGCGAGCAACCCTATCTTCACGGGCAACGGGCGCGAGTGCAAGCACCCGTCGGGTTGGGGCTTGACAAACATTAATCTAAACTCTAGGTTCATTTTTAACCCGTTGATTTGCGCCGCGGCCCGAACGAAAACGGTTTGATCCAAAAAAGGAGCACTCGCGTGAAGACTACCCGACGATCCTTCTCTCTCGGCGTTGCCGGGTTCGCGCTTGCCACGTCGATGACCGTTGCGCCGCGGGGCATGACCGCTCAGGAGAGCACGCCGGAAGTGACCGACATGGGGAACGCCGTAACGGCGCTCG